>JAGQPV010000724.1 GCA_020426545.1 Planctomycetaceae bacterium | reverse complement strand
GCCCGAACGGGGTGTTCCACCTTGCGGATGCCGGCTTCGTTTTCCTTGCGGGCGGCTTCCACCGCAGCCTCGGCATCCGCCAGCTTCTTCTGGCCAGCCTGCAGAGCGGCCTGAGCCTGCTCCAGAACCTTCGCGGCAGCGTCAGCCTTCTGCTGGGCCTGTGTGGCCTGGGCTGCCAGGGTCTTGTTCTCAGCGTCTTTGGCAGCGGCTGCCTTGGCTGCTTCTGCCTGTTCCGCCAGTGGTTTGTGCGCGGCGGCCGCCTTATCGGCAGCCTCCTGCAGTTTGGGAATTGCATCGGCTGCGGGTTTGATCTGTTTGATCGCGGCATCCAGGGCTCTGGCCCGGGCCGGAATTTCAACCTGAGCGGTCGCCTTGAGGGTGATCGGGCCCAGCCACGGTTCGGCGTCTTCCGTTGAGGAGAACACCATCATGGCCGAGGTCTGACCGGCACCGATGGTTGTTCCGGTGGTGGTGACGCCCTTGGGCAGATTTGTGGCGGTGACATCAATGGGGCCGTCGAAACCATCCTGGCGGAAGGCCATGACGTTGACGCCCACCGTGTCTCCCTTCCGGAGGCTGACTGAGGACGGGCCGGCAACCAGAGCGTTGTTTACCGCGGGCGCCAGCGGAACAGCCACCACGCGGAAGTCGGGAGTCTCTTCCCGAACGGCGAGCCGATAGACCAGTTCCTGGTTGCCGCGGGACTCGTAGTAACGGTCGCGAACGGAGATCCGGTAGGTACCGTCCTGCGGCACGACGAAGCGGTAGGCGGGGTCGTTGGTGTATGTGTCGAACTGGTTCACGCCCAGGTTCGTCGCTGTATCATCGGCGATGGTGATCCGACTGACGGTTTCGGTTCCGTCGTCTTTCTTCTGTACCCGTTCCAGTGTGAACAGCGGGTCGGCACTGCTGCCTCCCCGTTCGCCGTAGACTTCAATGAAGTAGACGTTCCCGGCTTTCGCTTCGAGGGTGTACCAGTCGATATCTCCCCGCTGCTGGAACTGACCAGCAATCTCACCGGGAGCAGTCAGCGGACTGGCCTGCTCCGGCGTATCATTGGGTTCCTGCTCCAGGCCGACCGCCGCGGAGGCAAACTGAATCAGCACGGGATTGGAGCGACCGGCGGGACTGTCGAGCGTGTAGAAGAAGCCGTCGATTCCCGCCTGCACGGAGGTCAGGAAAGAGCCGGGAGTCAGCGAATCGGATGTGTCGGGCAGTGGGATGCTGACGGTCAGCTGTTCCAGCGGACGTCCTTCAAGCTCAACTCCGGCCGGCTTGCCGCCCGGAAGACCACGACCATACAGCGTGAAACTGCCGGTGGTTCCGGCCACTCCAGCCGGGGGCAGTACAAAGTCGATATGAGGAGCCTGGGTGACCTGCAGCCGGTAGAAATGCTCGACCCCGCCGGCAAAGGTCAGGTCGCTGACTTTAATGTAGTATTCGCCCTCTGCCGGCACCTGATAGTCCAGCAGAGCATCACGCCGTTCATTGTGGCGGGCGAAGGAGACCAGCCTGCCGGAGCTGTTGAACAGTTCCAGCGTGGGTCGCAGCTGCGAATCGATCCGGTCTGCCAGGCAACGGACAAACAGCCGCTGACCGGTCTTGCCCGTGAATTTGAAGAAATCGACATCGGCCGCCCCGTTACACACGGCATTGGCAGTGTGTTCCACTTCCAGCGGAGTCGCCTGCTCGGGGGCGTTGTTCGGCTCTTTCTCCAGAATTTCCGGCGTCGCACTGACGACGAAGTACCGCGGATTGCTGATGCCGTACAGTCCTGAAGCACGCACTTCGTACCGTCCGGGAGGGACGGATTTGTCGATCGTGACGGCGAAGGTCTTATCGACTGGAGTGGCGTTCTCGCCGGTCCCGTTCATTTTCTGCGTGGCGGTAATGCCGTCATGCGAAAAGACCAGCCGGTCGAGTTCGTCGAGATCGGTTCCCGCGGAGACAACCAGGTCGAAGGTGGTGCCCACCTGGCCGCCGGGCGGAGTGACTGCTCCGATTCGAGTCTGCGGCAGCTGGGCCATGGCGGGCATGGCGCAGAGGGAAGCAAGAATCACTGTGACAGCCGCGACAGGGCTGAAGAAAACACTGGCGACCGCTGCTGCTGGTCGATCCAGGACTGTCCGGCGTACTGCCTGCATTATGACACCCCCTGCCATCCGGAATGCTGTCTCACGGAACATAAGTGAGACGCCTGCCGGGGTTCCGATCCTGATGTAATAAACGAGACCGACCGCCACCCGGAAGCGCCGGTTCAGATCACAGATACTGAAGGCGGGAGCAGTCGCTGGTCGGGTGAGGAAAGCTGCCGTCAATCTGCATGTCATGCAGAGTCAGGACGCATGCACGGCGGGCTGCCGGTCAGGTGGGACTGCCGCTGAAAATCACGACCGAACCGGAATTCGAATCGAGAGACAGACAGCGGCGAGGATCAGTCTGGCGAGCTTCAGCGTGACGATGCTGTCTGGTGGCAGGGCAGAATTCGCCTCAGCCGCGCGGCATCAGGTGAGATGATGCCTGCTCCATTCGTTATCGTGAATCCAGTGCCCTGTCAGGGCGTCTACATTAACTGTTGGCCGATTATGGTTGGGCGGGCCCGTGTAAGGAACCGCCCTCCCCGTCCTGCTGTCAGTCCCGGTATCCGTCGGGCTGAAGTCCGTCGGGATCATGTCAGAGCGGGACTGGTCAGCTATCGTAAATCAGTGGTTCGGGGCTGCGAAAGCAAAAATCAGTCGCAGGCCCCGTCTTTCGTATGAAAAGAACCTGCTGCAATTCCTGTGACCCCGGAATCGCTCCGGGGCGGCCTTCCGCTGAAGTCGTCCGGACTAATGAGGTCCGGAGCAGACACTCCAGCGGGACAGCTGCCGGCAGATCGTCTGTCTCAGCTGCGGGACCGCACCCGCAACGGTCCGGAATGCTGAACACTCCGAACCGCAGGGGAGGCTGTCTCCGCAAAACTGAGGCTGATAT
>JAGQPV010000723.1 GCA_020426545.1 Planctomycetaceae bacterium | reverse complement strand
GACTATTGGCCTGTATGTCGTCTCCCAGCGGAAGGTGCAGGAGTTCCTGCGGTACTACCAGACGCAGCAGAAAATCACCGTCCTGCTGACCAGCCACTACATGAAAGATGTGGAGGCCCTGTGCAAACGGGCCATCATCATCAATCACGGCAGGATTCGCCACGACGGACCGCTGGCCGACATTCTCGACCGTTTCAGCACGTGGAAAATCATGGATCTGCAGTTTGCCGGCACGGAAGTGCCGGGAGACCTGGCCCGGTTTGGCGAGGTGATCGAAAGCCGGCCACCGCGGGTTCGCCTGAAAGTGCCCCGTAACCGGATCCCCGAAATCCTCAATGCCCTGCTGTCCAGTTACAGTATTGAAGATGTCGGTGTTCAGGAACGGCCGCTGGAAGAAGTCATTGCCGAACTGTTCACGTCCGATTCCGAAAGTTCGGCCACACCCGACGAACGGTCTCTGGCGACAGCCGCGGAATAAGGCCCTCCAAAGTGCTTCCGTATTCGGGGCCACTTGAGAACTCACGACAGAGCAATCGGGGGCTGGCCGGAATCTGCGACATCAGCTGCTGTACCGGTCCAGATTATCCGCCTGCAGGTTTTCTGCCGCACTGTTTCCGTAGCGGCAGAGGCCGGGTTTCAGCCCTTTCAGACTACCGGGAATCATTCATGTCAGCTGCTCAGTGTGTCCGGAATCCTGCGACCCGTGTCCTGTTGACGCTGTCTGTCATGCTGGCCTGCTCCATCGCAGCCCGCCCTGCGGCGGACGCGGCGGAACCCGCCCCCCGGTTCGAATTCAATCGCATGATCGCCCACTGGGCGAACTACGGCGACCCGGCTTACCTCGACTTCGTCCGCGAGGCCCGGCCGCAGGTGGCACAGTTCGGCTTCTATGGCGGTCACTACTGGAGCCTGTCGCATACGGCTTCCTACAAAGGTTATCCGGCTCATTTTCCGGTGCGGGGTCATCAGGAGGCAGGCGACTGGTTCGAAGAAAAGAACGGCCAGCTGCACGACCTGGGGGTGAAGGTCGTCGGGCATATGAATGTCAAGTTCCTCGTGGGTGATCCCGAGGGTGAAGAAGGCCCACGGGGCTTCTTCGACTTTTACGCCAACCACTGGGATGAAAAACTGCTCGGTCCGAAACCCGTCGAAGATCCGCTCACCCTGCTGGAACGGAAGAAAGACGGCTCGCTGATCACGAACAGCAGCTACAGCATCGGCGGGATGAAGGAATACTGGGCCTGCCTCAATAACCCCGACTGGCAGGACGTCCTCAAGGCGTGGACGAAAGCCGGAATTGCCCGCGGGGCTGATGGCTTCATTGCCAACTATTTTTATCGCCACGACTGCCACTGCGAACATTGCGTGGCCGGCTTTAAACAGCACCTGAAAAGCCGCTACCCGGCCGAAGAGCTGAAACAGAAGTTCTCCATCGACGATCTGGACGCTCACGAGTTCGACGAGATTGTGGCCTGGCACAAGCCGGAAGAATCGACCCCGTTGCGGCGGGAAATGCTGGCCTTCTCGCAGATTGCCAACAAACGGGCTTTCGATAACGTCTTCCTGAAATACGGACGTTCGCTCAAACCCGACCTGCTGGCCGCTCAATGGAATCATCTGAGCAACTTCAGCCAGATCAGCGGGGACGAACGCTGCCTGCTGCCGGCGGACCTGTGGGGCAAGGGAGAATCTTACCTCTGGTACAGCCTGGGAGCTTCCGCCTTTTACACCGACCTCGACCAGAATTACCTCGGCGAAGGCACATTGCAGGCCCGCTATATTCGCGGCACATTTGAAGATAAACCGTTCACGCTGGGAAAGTATGAAAGCACCAGAATCCGCGTCGCCATCGCGGAGCTGGCCGCTAATGGTGGCGCGCCGATGGGCTTCTACACCCGCTTCACCGATCCGGAAGCCCGTAAGGAAATCGCCCGCTACTATCAGTTCCTCGCACAGCACGATGACCTGTACCATGCCAGCCGGTCGCACGCGGAAGCGGTGCTGCTCTACCCCCGGAAGCAGGTCCATGCGGGAGACATTCAGCCCGTCGCCCGCTTTCGCGAGTTGGGTACCGCACTGCTCAACCGGCATGTCCTGTTCGACGTGCTCCCGAACGACCTGCCCGGTCTTGAAGAAGAACTGGCCCGGCGCAGCTACGGCACCGTGATCGACCCCACCGCGCCAGCCGCCACGGCGGAGATTTCACCAAGCGGCCTCAGCCGGTTCGAGTTCCCGCAGACCGTGCGGATTTCCGCCAGCCGGCCGGAACAGACCGACGGACTGACGGTGCATCTGGTGAATTACAACCGGATCGAACCCGTGGGCAAAGACGGCAAAAAAACACCAAAGAACGGCGGCCGCGGCATTCAGGATGAGAAACCGATCGCCGTCCCCGGGGGAACGGTTTCCCTGGTGGTGCCCGCCGGTCGGCAGGCGAAGCAGGTGACGTTCCTCACTCCGGAAGCAACGGAGCCTGTGACGCTGAAGTTCAACCAGCAGCAGGGACGGCTCAGTTTCGAGGTGCCAGAGTTTCTCGTCTACGGTGTGACTCACATTGAATGGGAACCGTCCGCCGACTGAGGCTGCCTCGCCGGAACGGCTCCCGGTCAGACTTCCATGAAATCCGCACAGGGAATCAGGCAACGACCGCATGATCGACAGTCTTCGCGTCCACTGGGTGATCCTGCGGACCTGCATAGAAGAGCGGCTGGTTTACCGGGGCGATTTCGCCTTCGCCACACTGGTCCGCTTCCTGCCGATTGTCACACAGATTTTTCTGTGGGGAGCGATCTTCGGCTCATCCTCCCAGACATCGCTGAACGGCTACACCTACGCCAGTATGGTCTCTTATTACCTGCTGGTGATGGTGGGCCGGGCCTTTTCCAGCATGCCTGGCCTGGCCAGCGGCATTGCCCGCGATGTGCGGGACGGCACGGTCAAGAAATATCTGACACAGCCGATCGACATGCTGGGCTA
>JAGQPV010000722.1 GCA_020426545.1 Planctomycetaceae bacterium | reverse complement strand
CTTGAGGAAAGTGAAGTCCGTCGCCGGCTTGAATGGCTGGCGACTTATCCGCTGGATACCTGGGCGTTCACCGTTGCCTCGCAGGTCGGCTGCGGGCACGACATCAGCAGTCAGGACACGGTTCCATTCTGCCTCTGGATGGCGGCGGCCCATCTGGATGATTACTGCGAAGCCATGTGGACGGCCGCCCGGGTGGGTGGCGACATGGATACGACCTGCGCCATCATTGGCGGAATCGTGGCGATGAGTGTCGGTCCGACCGGTATTCCAGCGGAATGGAATATGAACCGGGAACCGCTGGGCTGGATCAGCCGCCCGAATTGAGCCAGTCTCAAATCCGCCGACGGTTTTAACTGGCCCACTGGTCTGCCAGCAGCCTGGGCCGTCTCAGCCGGCGATGGCTGGCGGGGCCTGCGCCAGTGAGCCCACAGGGCATGACAGAGGCCCGAAGACGCCAGGCGGACCATCACGGCCACTCCGAAGCTGTTACCCGCCGCGTCCCGGCGTCTGTGGCTCCGCTTCGATCCGCAGTTCCTCGACAATGCCTGACTGGTACGGGTGGACCTCCCTGTAGGCTTCCGCGTGCATCCTCAGCCGGACGTAGAACTTCTCCACGCCGGCGAATTCAGGATCGTCGCCGGTTTTCGCCTGCAGTCCGTGCGCGGCCCAGCCGCTTTTATTGACGGGCAGGCCGACCGTACTGGCGGAATGCGACCAGTTGCGACCGTCAGTGGAAAGATCGAGGTAGTGCTCGGTGCCCAGCGAGCCCCTGTTTGCCCGGCCGTTGACGTTCACGGTGATTTGCCGCAGGGGGTGCGGCGAGGTGACGGCCCAGATCAGCTCCGGCTGCGCTCCTCCCGGCCGCATCCGGACTGAAATCGCCCCCCGCGACCACTCCAGCTGATCGACTCGTTCCACCTTCGCCGAATAGCGGAACTTCTGCGTCTGGAAGTCGTCGTGATAGGAAAACGGTCCTGAACCGTCTCCGCGGGGCTTGAGACGGATTTCCGGCTCGGCCGGGATCGACAGGCGTGCGGCGACGTGCAGGTCGTCGATCCGCAGGACGACCTCACCGTCCTGTGGATCGCCCGACATGGTGACGCGCACGCGAAATGCGCGGCAATTGTGGAAGGGTGGATCATCGGCCGCGGAAACCGACAGCGTCTGCGGGGCGGTGCCGTTGGATTGCACCACATGCGGCCACGTCTCTCCGCCGTCGGCCGACAGACTCAATGTGGCCCGGCTTCCGGGGGAAAGAAACGGCACCCTGACCGAGGCCTCGATTGCTTCGGCCGGAAAATCGCCCGCGAACCGCCAGGTGAGCGAAGCCCGCGGCTGCTGCTCCTTCCTGCTGCGCAGGGCGAGGGTGCCGTCCGAGCCCCAGAGCAGGCTGCGGAAACCCGCGATATCGGCGTCTTCAATGAACTGGCTTGAATCGAAGGCGTCGCGATAGAGCAGGCGTCCCTCCTCGTGCGGGGCGATTTCCAGCCCGTCGCCGATGCTGTGGTCGGCGCTCGGCAGCCCCGCGTAATCGGCCGGCAGTTTCCCCGCCTCCTGCGTCCAGTCCAGCACGCGCTGGTTGATCCGATCCATGAACGTGCCGTGGTTCAGGCCGAAGTGACAGCCGGTGTTGAAGACCCAGTAGAAGGCGGTGGGAAGATTGTATTCGCGGCAGACCTCGAGCTGATCTTCCAGACTCTGCCAGGTCGCAGGCGACCAGTGTTCTTCTCCAGCGCTCCAGGCGGCGTAAGGCATCACCACCAGCGGCGCGCCGGTCACCAGGTAACGCTGCACGATGCGGCGAAACCGCTGGCCGCCCAAAAAATACTCGTCGATGATCCATCCATCGGCAGGGATGTTCCATGAAGGCACATTGCCGCTGGGGCTCCACCACTGGAACACCTGAATGCGGTATTTTTCTTTGATCCGCCGGTACAGCTTCTCCAGGACCTCGGCCCGTCCACCGCCGGCCACGTTTTCCTCTGCCAGCACAATGCCGTGGAAGTCCTCCAGGGGCATGGCCGCCAGGAACCTGTCCATCCGCAGCCAGTACACCTCGAAGTCCCGCAGCGAGCCCTCGAAGCGGTCGTTGCCATCCCAGAAGTAGACGCGAGGCAGAAACACTTTCCGCTGGACGCGACTCCAGCGGGCATAGGAGGCCCATTGAGCCAGAAACGCATCGGACATATCGTCCGACAGATTGATCGAGGCGACGCTGAGATTGAGCCCTTTGACTCGATCGGCACGTGAACCGGGAATTACGATTTCGCCGGGCGCGGCCCAGGGGACTGCAGCGTATTCGCCGACATGGTGCATCGTCAGTTCCCCGGCAGGGCATGCGCTCCCCGCCGGCAGAGTGCAGATGATTGCCACGACCAGGACAGGAAACTGAAGTCGCAACATTCGACCCCGCATGACAGTGCTCCTTACAAAGGACGGCAGCCTGCACAGTAAGCCTGCAATGGACTTCGTGGAACGTCGTTCCTCTGCGGGACAGCCCCTGCCGGCACCGGTGAACCTTACCTGCATCACCCGGCCAGAGTCACCCCCGACAATGCAGGATGGCACCGGCCAGGGCGCTGTGGCGCTGACAAACCGGGCTGTGCGCCAGGCCCGGGGTGGGAAGGGCTCCGTCTTTTTCTCCCCGCTGGAATCAGGGGGCAATACCTGCCGGAGCCTGTGCCAGCGTGCCCCACAGGGCATAACAGAGGCCCGAGGATGCCAGGAGGATCACCACCACCACACCAAAGTTGGTGCCCGCCGCCACGACGCCGGCACCGCCACAGACATTGCAGCCGGCCCCCTTGTACTGATCAGGCACCCGCGGGTCGGAACAGTTGGGGCAGCTGGCAAACGTTGAGTCGAACGTTCGACCGCTGCGGACGACAAGACCCACGAAGAGTCCCACCATCACCGGAATGCCCAGCAGGAGCAGGTGCCCGACCGTCAGCGTGTCTGACGGGGGACGCAGAAGCCAGC
>JAGQPV010000721.1 GCA_020426545.1 Planctomycetaceae bacterium | reverse complement strand
TTGAAGCTGAGACTCAGTGTTTCGGCCAGAGAGCGCACCATCAGCGTCTTGGCCAGCCCGGGCACACCCACCAGCAGGCAATGTCCGCCAGCCAGCATGGCGATCAGCAGTTCCTCGATCACGGTTTCCTGGCCCACAATCGTCTTGCGGACTTCGCCCAGAATCCGCTGCCGCACGGCAGCCAGTTCCTCCACGGATTTGAGATCGGCCTCATCGCCCTGAGCCGTGTGCTGTTCGTCCATCGGCACGCTACTGTCTCCTCCGCGGATAACCCGGCCCCAACCCCGTGAAAACTGCCTCAAACCGCCAGCACAGACTCGCCCGCCCGAAACGATCCGAAACTCGTTCCGCAACCAGCGACATGTTCTGCCCGGCTCAGACCACAGGGGCCGGTCCTATCATCCCGCCCGCAGCGACCGTTTGTCAAACAGCGGCGCAGCCAGTCACTTCAGATCCGGCAGCAGCGGTTCGGCATCCGCCCCGAAGTCGTTCACGGTCAGGTTCAGCCGCAGAACGGACGTTCCGGCGGAATCCAGCAGTTCCACCTTGAGCACAGCCGTGCCGAAGGGCACTTTCCCGCTCCGCCAGATCTCGGATTTCAACTCCCCCTCGAGGTTTTTCAGATCGATCTTGCGACTGCCGGCAATGCCCGTGGCTTCCAGATTTCCCTGCTGGCAGGGAATCGTGCGCACCTCCTTCAATTTCTTTGTCTTCTCCAGCGGGCCGTGCAGCATGGCCCCCGCGAATCCCCGATCCAGTGCTCTGGAATCGGTCGCCGCGGGTTCGGCTTCGCCCTGCTGTTCCCAGGCACGCACCACAAAATCAACGGGATCGACTCCATCCCGCAGCCGCTCTTCGGGAATCAGCATGCGGTACATCACCCGCGGGCTGTTCCCGTCGGATGGACTCATCTCAAGCTCGATCCAGCGGGCGGGCTGCTTCCCTTCCATGACCTGCCCCACCGACTGCAGTCGAACCGTCCCGCTGGTTTCCGCTCCGCCAGCCACCAGCACCGAATGATATTCCACCCAGCTGCCGTCCTGCGGCAGGCTGTGAGTCAGTCCGTCGGCCCTGGCAACCGTCATTCCGGCAGCGAGGACAAGCCCGACCAGCAGCAGCCTCGCCAGCAGCATGAGCCGGGAGGAAACCGTACCACTTCGCGGGGACAGAGTCGGAAATCCAGCAGCGGAACACTTCATCGATGGTCTCCTGCCGAGAAAAGGGCAACCGTCCAGCCAGCCCGCACCAGACAGGTTCTGCCGGGGCCGGCCTGTCCGAGCATTGTACCGCGGTCAGATCAGCTCGCCGATGGGCTCTCCGTACGGCAGAATCGGCATGGGCCGCCCCCGCCCGTCGGGTATGGCCTCCTCGGGATTGATTCCCAGAAAGCGGTAAATGGTCGCCAGCAGATCGTTCGGATCCAGCGGGCGGGACTGCGGGACTTCCGCCCGGGCATTCGTGGAACCCACCACCTGGCCGGTCCGGAGTCTTCCCCCCGACACCAGCACCGACATCGAGCCACCCCAGTGTTCGCGGCCCGGCATGCCGGTCGTGTTGCTGATGCGGGGTGTCCGCCCGAACTCCCCGGTCACCACCACCATAATCTTCTCATCGAGCCCCCGCTGATAGATATCTTCGATCAGTGCCGTCACCGTGCGGTCCAGCACCGGCAGCCGGCGACGAAGGGCATGAAACATGTTCCCCCGCGCCGGCTGGGAATGGTCGTCCCAGTTGTCAGCGAGGTTATTGAACCGGCCCCCTTTGAAGGCGCTCAACAGGTTGAGCTGAATGAACCCGCAGCCGGCCTCGGCCAGTCGCCGCGCCAGCAGGGCCGCCTGCCCCCAGTGGTGGCGTCCATAGCGGTCCCGCAACCGGTCACTTTCCTGGTCGAGGTCAAACGCGTCTCTGGCCCGGTCACCTGTCAGCAGGTCCACCGCCTGCTGGTTGAACCGGTCCATCGCCTGCATGGCTCCCGTGGCATCGAGATCGCCGCGAAGCCGGTCCAGGCTCTGCAGCAGAGCCCGCCGGTTTCCCAGCCGATCGGGCGGGGTGCGCAGCGACAGATTCTCCACCTTGAAATCCGCATCTCCCGGATAAGGCCCCCGCACGCCCCCGCTGAGCAGAAACGGTGCATGATCCATCCCGAGATAAGCATGCCCTTCCCGAAAAATTCGGTCCTGACAGATGAACTGCGGCAGGCCACGCCGCTCGTTCCGCCGGGCCCAGGACACAATCGAGCCGATTTCAGGAAAGACGGCCGGTCCGTCGCTGGCTTTGACGGGCTGCTTTCGTCCGGAAAGAAACCGCCACGTGCCCGGCCCGTGGTCCTGGTAATTCGGCTGAATCGAGCGAATCAGCGAAAACTTCTCTGCCAGGGCAGCCTGCAGCGGGAAATACTCGCACAGGTCCAGCCCCGGCACCGTGCTGGAGATCGGACGGAATTCGCCCCGGTATTCCTGCGGCGCCTCGGGTTTGAGGTCGTAGGTTTCCAGCTGGCTCGGGCCGCCGGACAGCCACAGCAGAATGACGGAATTCCCGGAGGCGGACTCCGCCCCGCTGGCAGCCCGCAGCCGGAACAGGTCACTCAGCGACAGGCCACCCAGCCCGAAAGACCCCGCCCGCAGGACGTCGCGGCGGTTCATCGGACCGGAACAGGAGGAATGTTCCCGCATGGTGCTTGCCCTTCATTTGCCAGTCAGGCGGACAGCCCGCCCCTCTGGCACTGCCCTGGCCTGATACCAGCCATCCCCTGACAGCCACGCACCAGTAGACACAATCCCACCCCGACTGGCCACCCCTTCTATACGGATTGCCAGGAAAGACATCGCTGCTGACCCCGCCTGGCTGATTTCATATGCGCTTACAGCGATCCCAGACAGGAAATGCTCACGTTTCCCGCCAGACGTTGCCTCCCGAAGTGTCCATCCGGGAATTCTCAGCCAGGCGGCACCCGCACACAGTGCCGCAGCAGTCGGTTCCGCGGCGCT
>JAGQPV010000720.1 GCA_020426545.1 Planctomycetaceae bacterium | reverse complement strand
TGATTTTATCGCCCCCCAGGAACAGCCAGTTATCGCCCGCACTGAAGATTTCCGCATAGTTCTTCAGGACTTCGGGCGTATCGTATTCCGGGTCCACGGTCAGGCTGACGAACAGGGCATCGGTCTCTCTGAACCGCTGGTGCAGTTCGGCCATTTCCGTACTCAGCCGCGGGCAGGTGGCGGCGCAGCGGGTGAACACAAAACAGACGGCCCACGGATGCCCGAGCAGATCGTCGCGGGTGATGGTCTCCCCCGTGCGGCTGGTCATGGTGAAGTCGCCCACTCCCGCGGGGTTCCACAACGGTTTCTCTTCCTCCGCTTCGGCATCGCGCGGTTCGAGAATCGTGGGACCTGTCTGCGACGCCGTTGAGGCCCCGGCCGACTGTTCGGCATCAATCAGTTGCCGCAGGTCACGCCGCAGAGCGGTCATTTCGGCATCCACCAGACCGTTGTATTTCCCGCGCACAACGCCCCGGGAATCGACCAGCAGCAGATTGTTGGAGTGGGCCACTTCAAAACCGGGCTTCCGTTCCTCGCCCTGCATCTCCTGCACGGGCATGCGAAATCCCTGCTGAATCAGATCGTACAGCGCCGTCTGCGGACCAGTCAGCCAGACCCACTGCTCGGAATCGGCCTGGTTGGCGGTGGCATAATCGGCCAGCACTTCGGGGGTGTCGTTCAGCGGGTCCACCGTAATCGGCACCAGCCTGACGGGCTCGTCCCTGAATCGGCGGGACAGTTCCAGCATCGACTGCGTAATTCGCGGGCAGGTGTCGCGGCAGCGGGTGAAGATGAACGAAGTCACCCACGGCTGCCCCAGCAGATCCTGCTTCGTGACAGTTTTCCCCTCGCTGCTGGTCAGCGTGAAATCCGGCAGGCCCTTCTCGTCCCACAGGGGGTAATTCGCCGGGTTCTGTTCGCCGCCTGTCACGGAGATCGTCGGGGCATCCGTCGCAACGGGCTGCTTCCTCCACACGATGATCGCCGTGGCCAGAACCGCCAGCCACAGCAGGCTGCCAGTCATCCACATCACCAGGCTGGAGCGACGGGGACCGGTGGCGGGAGAATCGCTCGTCATCAGCAGTCGGCTTTCCTGATCTGAATTCCATGTCACATGGCGAAAGGGACGTGGCCCCGGCTGTTCTGCCACCGGGTGATCACCCCACAGCGGATTCGCCGGCTCCGCGGGCATTGCCAGCCTGCCGGATAATCCCGCAGGAGCGGCCGGGAATCTTCTACTTCCATCATAGGAGGCAGACCGACGGAAGACAGCCCCTGCCCCGTCAGTCCACAGTCGATTCAGTGGCTTCAGCGATGATCGGGGGAGGTTTGCCGGCGGGTCAGCAGGACGGCCACAACCAGGCACAGCCCGGTAAACAGCACCGTCACCACAATGCAGGTCGACAAGTCGGGAATCGCCGGCAGCGATGCGCCGGGAGTGGCCGACAGCAGCCGCCGCACGCCGGCAACTCCATAGGTCAGCGGGTTCAGGCGAATCAGCCAGCTGAGCCACGGGGATTCCGTACCGGGAAAAATCGCCCCCGACAGCAGCCACATGGGCAGCAGAAACACACTCATGATCGCATGAAAGCCCTGCGTGGAATTCATGGGCCAGGCGATAACATATCCCAGCCCGGTCAGTCCGGCCGCCAGCAGGATCAGAAACCCGGCGAGGCCCAGCAGCTGCAGCGGGGCCGTCGGCAGCGAAACATCAGGAGCCAGACCAACCAGCGACAGCAGCGGGCCAATCAGCAGGAACAGCCCGGCCTGCAGTACGGCCAGTACCGTGCCTCCCCCCACCTTGCCCAGCACCAGAGCCGAACGGGGCACGGGCGCAACCAGCACGCCCTGCAGAAACCCCTCTCGGCGGTCCTCGATGATGGAGATCGTGGAGAAGATGGCCGTAAACAGCAGAATCAGCACCGTCACGCCGGGGAAAAAGTACGCCTGATAACTCAGCTCGCCCGCAGCTTCTGGAATCCGGGGATCCTGGAATGATCCCTGCAGTCCGGCACCGAACAGCACCCAGAACAGCAGTGGCTGTCCCAGGGCGCCCACGATGCGTGTCCGCTGTCGCAGAAAGCGAATCAGTTCCCGCCAGGCCAGCGACACCACCGCCAGCACATACCGCCTCCCGGGGCCGGCAACTGGTGGCCTTCCGGAAGCTGCCTCTGGAGCAGCAGGATGTTGTGGTGCAGCCTGTGCGGGCACGATCGGTGGTTTCTCTTAAGAAGCGAAGCAGGGAAAAGTGGCTGCGGCGGGTTCAGGTCTGCGGCGAATCCTGGCTGCTGGAGAACTGACGTCCGGTGACTTCCAGAAATACATCTTCCAGTGAAGGCTGGCCGATGGTGACCGACTGGACCAGTTCACGCACTTCCGACAGCAGCTGCTGAGGCAGCATACTGGATGCCTCGGACTGAAACTTCAGAGTCTCGTCCGTCACGGAGGGTTCGATTCCCGTCCGTTCCACTATCCATTGCCGCAGACGCTGAGGGTCCGTACTGCGAATGGTGACGGTATCGCCGGAGAGCCTGCTTTTCAGCTGTTCGGGGCGGTCGCAGGCCACCAGCTGGCCCTGATCCAGAATGCCGATGCAGTCGCAGTGTTCGGCTTCATCCATCAGGTGGGTGGTCAGCATCAAAGTCATCCCGCTGGTCGATCGCAGATCGCGCAGGATTTCCCACAGGTCGTGCCGGGCACCCGGGTCGAGGCCGGTGCTGGGTTCGTCGAGCAGCAGAACCTGAGGCTGATGCAGCAGTCCTTTGGCCACTTCCACCCGCCGCTTCATGCCACCGGAAAGCGATTCCACGCGGTCGTGGGTGCGGCCAGTCAGGCGAAACCGCTCCAGCAGCTGCTCCTGTCGGTCTCGCAGCACCCGGCCAGAGAGACCATACAGGTGGCCATGATGTCGCAGGTTCTCGGCGACCGTCAGTCGCGCATCGAGGCTGGGTGACTGAAACGTCACGCCGATCTGCCGGCGTACTTCGTCC
>JAGQPV010000719.1 GCA_020426545.1 Planctomycetaceae bacterium | reverse complement strand
TGGCCCGGTATTCGGCCGGTGCCGACATCTTCGGGTCGAAGGTTTCAATGTGAGACGCGCCGCCCTGCAGGTTGAGCAGCACCACCGCCCGGTCCTTCACCAGCGGGCCACCATTCGCGGCGCTGGCCTTCAGCGCCAGCAGTTTCGACAGACTCAATCCGCCGATGCCCAGCGTACCCACCCGCAGCAGTTCGCGGCGGGAATATCCTTCGCAGGTGCGGTGGCTGCCGCTGGAAAGCAATGAAAGCACAGGAGGCCTCGCTGGTGGTGGTCGTCTCCGGGAACCGACCGACCGGAAGTATTCCGGGCACGTCGATCTGCTGGTTTAATCGGCAAAATTCTTGATACTGGTGAACACTATCCTGGACTATTCTCCCCCGGCATTCAATTGCAGATGCTGGTTTCCTCGTCGGCCGCCTTCCGGAGCCCGGGCCGTGGTGGCCACCCGATCGGAGTTCAGGTGGAGTTCGAACGGTTTCTCCTGAACCCTGACCTGGCGGTTGCCGTTAGCCTCTGCAGGCCATGGCCGCTTTCCGGTAGCGTCTGATTGCCGGATATCAGGAGCGGTCGCCGTTTCCACTGACACGAACCAGAGGTTCCCGGCTATGGATGCCAGCCATAGAGCGATCACCGCCTGCCTGCTGGGAATGGCCGCGGGCGATGCCCTGGGCCTGCCCCGCGAAGGTCTTGCTCCACAGCGGGCACTGCGGCTGTTCGGCCAGCCTGACCGGCACCAGCTGGTTTGCGGCCGGTGGGGGATGGTCTCAGACGATACCGAACACGCCTGCCTCGTCGCGCAGTCGCTGATTGCTGCCGGAGATGACGTCGAGCGTTTCAGTCGCCAGCTCGCCCGGGGGCTGCGGCGATGGCTGCTGAGCTGCCCGGCGGGAACGGGAATGGCCACCGTCAAAGCGGCGGCGAAGCTGTGCGTTGGTTTTTCTCCCGCACGCAGCGGTGTCTTCTCCGCCGGAAACGGCCCCGCCATGCGGAGCCCGCTGCTGGGTGCGGCCATTGAAGATCTCGCCCTGCTGCGGCAGTTCGTGCTGGCCAGTACCCGCATCACCCATACCGACCCGAAGGCCGAACAGGGCGCCCTGGCCGTGGCACTGGCCGCCAGACTGGCGAGCGACGAGGTTCCGGTGGATCCCGGGGTATACTACAACCAGCTGCGGCAGCTGCTGACTGGCAAAGAGGCCACCGGCGACAGCGCGGAATTCCTGGAACTGGTGGAGCGGGCCATCGCCAGTGCCGCAACGGGCGAGAGCACGGAACACTTCGCTGCCGGCCTGGGTTTGAGCCAGGGGGTGACGGGGTACATGTTCCATACCGTGCCGGTGGTGCTGCAGGCCTGGCTGCGGTTTCCGCTCGACTTCCGGCAAGCAGTGCTGTCCGTGATTCGCTGCGGAGGCGATACCGACACCACAGCCGCGATTGTCGGCGGGATGGTGGGCAGCGGCACCGGGCCGGAAGGGATTCCCGCGGAGTGGCTCGCAGGACTGCTGGAATGGCCCCGCACCGTGCGCTGGATGGAGCGTCTCGCCTCACAACTGGCCGAAGTCCGCTCCACGGGCACTCCCGCGAAACCGCCGCGACTTCCCGTGTGGGGCCTGCTGCCGCGGAACGGAGCCTTTGGGGTCATCGTGCTGGCCCACGGTTTCCGCCGCCTGCTGCCCCCGTATTGAGACGTCGCTTCAGTGAGGAAGCGGGTTCCATGTCGAGAGGTCCGGAGAACGGGGCGGGCCGGTGCGGTGGGTGTCAGAACCTTGCACCGCCGGGCGAAGTGGGGTAATTCCCCTGGCGATTCGCGGTGGCTGCGCCGGTAGTGGGCCTGGTGGTCCGGCAGGATAATGTCCGCTGAATGGCGTTCGCTTCTCCTCTCTGTCGGAAGGTCTTCCCGTGCCTGTATCGATTTCGCAGTTCCGCAGCATGGGCATCACCGTGCCTGAGGCGGATGCGTGGGTGGAGAAACTGGCCCGCTTCGGCTATGCGACCAAAGGCGTGGTGTACTGCATTGTGGGAGTGCTGGCCACCATGACGGCTTTTGGCCAGGGGGGAGAAACCACTGGCACCAAAGGAGCCGTCAACCTGATTGCCGGCATGCCGTTCGGCCGCACGCTGCTGGTGCTGACCGCCCTCGGACTGCTGGGCTATGTTGCCTGGCGGTTCGTGCAGGCGGTGATGGACCCGGGCGGCCGGGGTACCGACGCGAAGGGGATTGCGGCCCGGGTGGGCATTGGCATCAGCGGGATCTCGTATCTGCTGCTGGCCCTGTATGCCATGGGAATTGTGCTGGGCAGCGGCGGCGGCAGTGGCGATGACAGCAGCTCGAAACAGGCCTGGACGGCGGAACTGATGTCTCAGCCGTTCGGCATCTGGCTGGTCGGGCTGATTGGCCTGGTGGTGCTGGGTGTGGGCCTGTACCACTTCTGGCGGGCTTATCAGGCGTCCTTCATGCGGAGCTATAATCTGCATGAAATGAGCGACAGCGAAATCACCTGGGCTCTGCGGCTGGGCCGGGTGGGGCTGGTGGCCCGTGGCATCACCTTTTCCATCATCGGCGGGTTCTTCCTGCAGGCTGCCTGGCAGGCCGATCCCAGCGAAGCCCGCGGACTGGGAGCCGCGCTGGCCAGCCTGCGGGACGAAACCCCGTGGGGATCCTCGCTGCTGGGTGTCGTGGCGCTGGGCCTGGTGGCTTACGGCGTCTACTGTTTCTCGCGGGCAAAGTACCGCTACTTCCGCGCGAGCTGAGGGGGCGTGAATTCGGCGAGCCTGGTTCCGCTGCAGGCGGCAGGTCCGGTGTCGCTGGCCATCCGAATGCAGGAAGAGGTTCACCGCAGAGAAGCACAGAGAGCGCAGAGAATAACAAGGGTGGCACGTCCCGGAGGAACGACGGGCGTGGTCTTCGCTGCTGCGGGCGTTCTCTTGTAGGGCCGGTTGTACCGGCCATCTTCAATTGCCCCAAGGCACGGCTGGACCGGGCAGTATTGTCTTC
>JAGQPV010000071.1 GCA_020426545.1 Planctomycetaceae bacterium | reverse complement strand
GGACATTCGCTACTGGTCGTTTCCCCGGCCGGAGCTGATCAGCGTGTGGATTGCCCTGGGCCAGGAGAATGAACAGAACGGCTGCCTGAAGATCATTCCCGGCACGCACCAGATGACACCCCGGCCCGAACAGCTGGATGCCGATCTGTTCCTGCGGCCGGACCTGCCGGAAAACCAGCCGCTGATCGACACGCAGCAGCCCGTGTACCTGCAGCCGGGTGATGCGCTGTTCTTTCACGCCCGCACTTTTCATTCGGCCAGTCGGAATCACGGCACGAACTCGAAGTTCTCCGTCGTGTTCACCTTCCGCGGCGGAGACAACCCGCCCAAACCGGGAACCCGCTCCGCGGCTCTGCCCGAACTGCTGCTGCCTCCGGCCCTCTCTGCCTCCGGCAGCATTGCCCCTGTCGGCGAGTAGACCGGCGCGGCCCCGTCGTCTCAGGTGGCCGGGCAGCTATCGACTGTGAAGGCTGGGACGGGAAGACTGGGACGGGAAGACGCAGACAGCAGCCGGCGGGTGAGGGAAAGGTGAAGCTCCCCATGCCACAGGACAGCACACGATCTCAATTCTCGGCCCGTCTGCTATGACCGCGGCAAACCGGGCAGGACAACATTCTGGCCTTTGTGATTCTCCCTGCGGAAGCCAGCGCGAGGCTGCCCCGGCGAGGACGGACTTCAATTACCGGAGCAATCAACGGCCACGGGTTTACTGCCCTGCTGGAGCCGGACGGCCGGAAGAGTCACTGGCTGAGAATCGATGAACGTCTGCTGCAGGAAGCCGGGGCGGAAATCGGGGAAACCGCAGAATTTGAAATCATGGCTGTGGACCAGGAGCCGGAACCCGAGGTCCCGGCTGACCTGCTGCAGGCCCTGCAGAATTCTCCCGCAGCATGGGCGACCTGGGAAAGCACGACCACGCTTGCCCGCCTGGACTGGATCCACTGGATTACATCCGCCAGACAGGCGAAGACCCGCGTGAAGCGAATTCACGATGGCTGCGACATGCTTGCTTCCGGCAAGAAACGGGTGTGCTGTTTTGATCCGTCCGGGTTCTACAGCAAAGCGCTCAAAGCCCCCGAGGCGGTGGACGAATAATCCCTGAACCACCACCGGGACGGCAGGCAACCGGGCCGGCGAGAAGCGGTGGCATTCCGAAAGGTCTGCCTGCCGGGACGGATGCCGTGCGGCAGGCCGCCTGAAGAAAAGTTCCCGGGGCCAGCGCGGAACGGCCGGACTTCCCCGCAATGGGAAAGCCCGGCCGTCGATGGTTCTGCAGCAGGAAGACTGGCCGCCCTCTTTTTGAGTGGCGGCCCTCAGCACCCTGCGACTCAGTCGGCGAAGACCGTCACCCAGCCATTGAGCGTGGTGATCTTGTTGATGAACAGCGTCACCTTGCGGTTGTTGGCTGCATCCAGTTCGATGGTGTTCTCACGGGTTTCCGTGCCCATCGAGCTTTCGATCTTCTTCCGAATCACGCCGGCACGGGCAATCTGACGGGCGGTGCTTTCCGGTGTTTCGGCCGGTTCGATCCGCACGATTCCCCGCTCGGTGACAATCTTCGACCCGTCGACGCCGTAGGTCAGAGGAATGGTCACGATCTGCGTGGGAATGTCTTCCTTTCCTTCCTGACGGAAGGCGGCCCGGATAATCAGGTTGACCACACCGTCCTCCACCTTGAACCGGACGGGATCCGATTTATCGAAGACATAGATGTTCGGCCCTTCGCCGGGCTCACGGTCAGAGAAGCTCACTTTGCGACCCAGCAGCGTGGAGAAGTAGGCTTCCAGCTCCTGGTTGACTTCGTCTTCGGTCATGGTGCGGCCCGCGAAACCCCAGCGGTCGGCCATGTTGTTCAGCAGGCTTTCGTGAATCTGCAGTGTCAGGCTGCGGGCGGGCACGAATGGCGGGGGCTCGTAGCTGCCGGCCAGTTCGCCATCTTTCCACACCCGGCCGCTGACGCGAACGAACTGATCGCTGGAGCTGGCATACCGGGTTTCCGGGTACAGCCCCGTGGCACGCAGCCGCTTGTTCAGGTCGGTTTCGAGGTCGCGGTTGGCATCAGCCAGCGAACCATCGATCTTGCTGGTGAATTCCGGATAAACCTGGCTGGCGATCTTATTGGCGGTGATGGCTTCCGCTTCCGGCTGCCGGCGGGCCACTTCCTGCCGGGCCTTCTTATTGGCGATGGAACCGATGATGGGGATCCAGTCGTACTTCGTCTCGACACCGCGGGTAATGTTGCGGGCGTTGACATTGATCAGCGACTGACCGGCGGCAAACCGGTGACCATCGAAGTAAATCGGCCGGCTGCCATAGAAACTGTGGTTACCGGTGGTGAACACAGTCGCCTGCGAGGTATCGCCCCGGCTGTTGCTGTGCACGGTTCCGTTGAGGGTGATCTGCATCCGGGCCCCGTTGCTGCTGGGCAGCACATCGATGCCGGCACGCGAATTGGTGATCTGGTGGCCGGTGACCTGTGCCCCGAGGACAAAGTCATAAATGCAGCCGGCCCGCTGATCGTGATCGTACACCAGACGATCAAGCAGGTTTTCGGACAGAATCATCTCGAAGTTGTCGTTGAAGTAATACCGGCGAAGCACCGCGGTGACGGCGGCTCCACCATCCGGAGCTGTTCGCGACAGAGAACCGTAAGCGGCCCGCAGATCGGCGGCGGCACCAGCAGTCGCATCCTGCTCGTAGGCTTCCGCTGCGGCGACCAGCCGGGACAGATCGGCCCGGAGGGGCTCAACCCAGCTGTCGCCCTGAGGAATGGAACTGGCGGCATTCAGGTAGTTACCAATTGCCTGATCCAGCTGACGGAATGGCTGTGCGGCGAGGAACTGCGCCTGAGCTTCTCCCTCGGCCTTGAAGTTCAGCTTCTCGCGGACGGCACTCAGAATCGGAACGGTCACATCGGCAGCCCAGCCGGCTTTCGCCGCTGCGGGCACGTTGTCAACGCCGAGCCACGGGAGCCATGCCTCGCCCTTTTCGTACTGCGACAGGTGCTGTTCGACCTGTCCCAGCGCGGCCAGAACCTCCGCTCCGGCAGCCTGCAGCCCGGGCTGGCCAATTTCCGAAGGATCGAGCGCCAGCGTATCGAGAATGGCTTCCGCCAGGTCGACCCGACGGGTCAGCCGGCCGTACAGGCCAGTGAGGGAAGTGTGAATGACCTCATAAGCAGGATCGTTCAGCGCGGCCTGCATCACCCGCAGACGCGAGCGCAGGCTGTCGATCAGCTTCCGCTGCTCCGCCACAGTCGCCGCTTCGCCGCCATACAGTTCCGACACTTCCAGTGCGGCCTTCTCGCCCCAGTCGGCCCAGTTCTCTCCCAGGGTGCCGAAGGCATCGAAGTCGAGACTGCGGGGCGATTCTTCCGGGAACAGTCCGGTCAGGCCGGGGCCTGCTTCCTCCGGAGCAGCGGCGGGAGCGGGCGCGCTGCCCGGCTCCTCTGGAGCAGCGGCACCGGGCGCTGCCAGTGTGGGGGCATCGTCTGCGTAAACAGCCGGTACGGCCATCGACAGCGGCGCCAGAAGCAGTGCCGCGGCGATTCCCGTGCGGCGTTCTGTCAGCTGACGGAGGACCGAATGAGCAAACTGAAGACCGGTCGTCCTGATCATGGTGTCGTTCTTTCCTGTAGGGAGTTGACGCGGTCGGTCGGCGGTCGGACAGCCGCAGGCCGGGGTGCCCCTGTTTCAGGGCTTGTTTCCCCTGGTGCAGGGCTTGTTTCCTGCTGCCAGAGGCATATCTCACATGTGTCCGGCTGGCTGCAGCTGCGCGGAAGGCGTCTTTCGCCTGTGCGTGGTCTGTTGCAGCCGGCCCGTTCACATCCAGGCGTGGACTGTTCGAACCTGTTCCCCGGCCTGTCCCTGCCCGGGTTCCTGCCTGAACGAAGCATCTCCAACGGATGTCCTGCCCGGCCCGGCTGCTTTCACTGCAGACCACACCAGGGCACGAGTGATGGACCGTCACACATGCGGTTCAGCAGCCAGTATGTCCAGAGCCACTCTCGGTATCCGTCTGTCCCGCACAGCCATTGCGGGCCGGGAATCAGGTGGCGGAAGCAGCGTCAGTTGCTGCCAGCTTTCCAGCCGGCAGAATCCTGTTCCGTCCCCGTCACACCTGGCTTCTCACAGAAAGACCACTGTCCGAGTGGTGTCCTGACGTTGCCTCGAATCTTTCATTCACGTAACCGACAGCCGCTGTCGCTGGTACTCCCTCTCAACGACCCGGCAGGCAACCCTCTCTGCACAAAGACTGTTATCGGCGGGAAACCGGCCGAATAATGGTCGCGGGCCGGCTTCTGCCTGCACGCTTTCCAGAGACTGTCGGGTTCTGCAGCTCGGGTAAACTTCGTAATTCTGGAGGGCGCCCTGCTGCAGCATGTTGTGAGGACTGGGTAAACATGCGGCCGGGTTGCAGCCGGCAGCACAGAGCGGCAGACTGCAGCACGAAAATTCAATTTCACACAACTGTTCTGTCTGTACCGGGCATCCACTGTCCGAATGATACCAGGGTGGATGAATGCGCAGAATAAGAAGAATAGGTTTTACCGGTTCGACATGCAATTCCCAACCATCTCATTTTACCGTTTTTGCCAAACAGTAATATCAGCCCCATTCACCCTGCTCTTCGCTCTGCCGCAGGCCTTGCTGACTGCCACCAGCCCCATGGCGGCAGCTGAGGACCGCGGGCGAAACCTCGAGCCTCACACACCGTAACATACCGCCTTATAATGCCTTACATCGCCATAACCTGTCGAGCAGATCGCCGGGTGGCTGAAGGCGACCGGGCAGCAGGGCAGGTTTGCAGAGCATAGTGAAGCCGAGATTGCAGCCCTCCGGCGGGACGGGTCGGAACATGGGACAAGAGGAGCCGGTCGCGAGTCGCAGGACCATCGGCAGGCTGCGGCGATACTGAAATCTTCTCACAGCAGTGGCCGGGCTGTTCTGCCCGGTACGCCGGGCCAGTACAGCAGCCAGAGAGTGGCGGCAGCGGGGCAGCCGACAGTGGCAGCCAGCAGCGGCAGCAGCAGGATTGTGGAGCTGTGGAGCAGTTCCGGGAGGAGCAGGAACGTGGTGCAGAGCAGACAGCTGCTGACAGAACCTCAGGCAGCCGCGGTGGAACACTTTGAAGGTCCGCTGCTGGTGGTCGCGGGCCCGGGTTCCGGCAAAACGCGGGTGATGACCCACCGGATTGCCCGGCTGGTGGAGCGCGGAGTCAATCCCCGGAATATTCTGGCGATCACCTTCACCAACAGGGCCGCGGGCGAACTGGCGGAACGCACACGCCAGCTGCTGCCCGGTGCGGTCGTTCAGGCCAGCACCTTTCACCGCTTCTGCGCCCGTCTGCTGCGGCGGTATCCGGAAGTCGTTGGTCTGTCATCCAGTTACACGATTCTGGATACTTCCGACCAGGTGCGGCTGATGCGGCAGGTGCTGAACGACCTCGACATGGATGCGGTCCATTACCCGCCCGCCAGGATCCTCCAGCGAATCAGCAAACTGAAGAACGACCTGGTGACTGCTCCGGTGTATGTCAGCCAGTATGAAGAGCGAACCGGTTCCCACATCGATGCGATTGTGGCGCGGGTGTACCCGGTATGGCAGCAGACGCTGGCCCGCGCGAATTCCGTGGATTTTGATGACCTGCTGGTGCATGTGGTCACCATGATGGCCGAAAACCCGGAACTGCGGGCGGAACTCGACCAGCGGTATCAGTTCGTGCTGGTCGACGAATACCAGGATACCAACCTGGCACAGTATGAGATCATTCGCAGTCTCTCGCGGGACCTGCCGAACCTGTGTGTGACCGGCGACCCGGACCAGTCCATCTATGGCTGGCGAGGTGCCCAGATCGAAAACATCCTGCGGTTCGAATCGGACTTTCCCGGTGCCCGCGTCATTCGGCTGGAACAGAACTTCCGCAGCACGGGAGCCATTCTGCGTTCGGCCGATACGCTGATCGCACATAACCGGCGGCGGAAGGCGAAGTCGCTGCTGACCGATGCCGAGGAAGGCCTGCCGGTCGAACTGCTGACGGCGGATGACGGACGGCACGAGGCCGAATGTGTCGCCCGGGAAATTGCGCAGACGGTTGAGAGTGGTGAATTTCGCTGGTCGGACGTGGCCATTTTCTATCGGGTGAATTCGCTGTCCCGTGAGATGGAACGGGCGCTGGCCCGGCTGCGCGTGCCCTGCCAGGTTGCGGCGGGTGTGGCATTCTACGATCGAGCGGAGGTTCGGGACCTGCTGGCGTACCTCCGGCTGATCGCCAACCCGGCGGAAATCTCGGCGTTTTCGCGAATTGTCAATGTGCCGGCCCGTGGCATTGGCCGCACCACGCAGCAGAAGTTAAGACGCTGGGCCGACCAGAACGCCCTGACAATCATGGAGGCCGCTCATCAGGCAGCGGCCTGCCCCGGCCTCAACCGGCGGGCGATCAAAGCCATCGAGCGGTTCGTGCAGATGTACGACGGACTGGCTGTCCTGGCTGCCGGCCCCGTGTGCGACCTGCTGACTGAAGTCATTCGCCGTTCCCGCTACACCCAGGGCTGGCAGTCGAGCGATCGTGAGGAAGATCTGCAGCGGGAAGCCAACGTGCAGGAACTGGTGACCGCTGCGGCTGAGTACGATGCCGCCTGTGCCCGCCTTGCCGACAACAGCCCGGACGAACGCTCTCCCGAAGACCCCGCCGCGGGTTCTCTCGACGGTTTCCTCGAAACCACCAGTCTGGCCAGTGAAGTCGATTCGCTCGATCCGGAAGCCGGGACGGTCACCCTGATGACGCTGCACGCGGCGAAGGGCCTGGAGTTTCCCGTGGTATATGTGCTGGGAGTCGAACAGAACCTGCTTCCGCACGAACGTTCGCTGAAGCAGGCGGGCAGTTCGTCGGATGAAATTGAAGAGGAACGCCGGCTGCTGTTCGTCGGCATGACGCGGGCCATGCGGAAGCTCACTTTGACGCAGACCCGCGAGCGGGTCATTCGCGGGCGCGTGCTGAGAACCATTCGCAGCGAATTCCTGGCGGAAACTGAATTCGTCGAACGGAATCTGTCTCAGGCCGATGATTTTGACATCGAGGCGTTTCCGTCCAACCGCTTCGCGGTCCCGGCCATGCAGGAGCAGCTGAAGAAACTGCAGGAGAAACATCTCGCGACTTCCGGCGAGGAAAGTCAGTGGCCGGGCCACATGGCCCCCGCTGCGGGCAGCACTGGGGAAGCCGATACACCGGCTGACCCGGCCGCGTCCGGGCCCGCCGGCCGCCCGAAGCTGCCGATTCAGGATCCCCGGCTGAAGACAGGAGCTGACCTGCTGGCGGACCGGGATGCCGCGCTCGCGGCCTCTCTGTCATTCGCGGCGGGAATGGCGGTGCGGCATCCCCGTTACGGTCTGGGGACCGTGACGGAAGTGGGAGGCTCTCCGCACAAGCCCACGGTGACGGTCACCTTCCGCGACGATGGCCGCGAGCAGACGTTTGTCGCCACGAAATGCCCGCTGCAGCCGGTGGGCCTGCGATAACGACTGGTCCGCCTGCCTGTCTGCCTGACTGCCCAGAATCTTTCCTGAGGGACGAAATTGCGTCTGACAGCCCCCTGCACCCGCCCCGCGAAACCGAACAGGCAAAGACTGCCGGTTGTGCCTGCTGCGGCTGTCCGGGCAGTCCCCGTCATGTGGCCGGGGCCGCCGCGCCGATGAACACTGCAGTTCGCTCCAGCATCTGAATTCCCGCTGCCGGACCGCAGCTTCCCTGGCGGAACCGCGGCGACTGGCTCCCGTAACCCGCAAGTCACGGTGTTCATGCCTCCCCGGAAACGCCCACCTCCCGGTTCACGTTTTCTGGCTGCCCCGCGGCAGACTCCGGCGGAGTACCTCGATTCGTTCGCCCATTACCTGCGGGCCGAATGCGGAATGGCAGGCAATACGGTCGCCGCCTATCAGTCGGACCTGAAACGGTTTGCCGAATGGTATGCCGAGCACGGCCCGCCCGCCTTTTCGCAGATCGAACTGAGCCTGTTCACCGGCTGGCTGCAGGACCTGAAAGCCCGCGGGCTGGCTGCCTCCAGCATGGCCCGGCATGTGGTTTCGGTGCGAATGTTCTTTCGGTACCTGATGCTGGAAGGCGTCATTGCGGAAAGTGCGGCCGACCTGCTGTCCAGCCAGCGGCTGTGGCACTATCTCCCCAAAGTGCTCAGCCCGAACAAGGTGGAGGAACTGCTGGTGGCCCCCCGACCGGGGACCGATCGCTATCCGCTGCGGGACCGGGCCATTCTCGCGGTGATGTACGCCACCGGCTGCCGTGCTTCGGAAGTCACTGGCCTGCAGCTGCGGAACCTGCACCTGCCGGAAGGCACCTGCCGCTGCCTGGGCAAAGGCAGTCGCGAGCGGATCGTCTCGCTCAACCCGGTGGCCCGTGCCGCACTCGAACACTGGCTGGAGCACGAACGACCAAAAATGGTGCGGCCCGAGCAGGACGAAGGCTGGCTGTTCGTCAGCCGCTGTGGACGGCAGCTGTCGCGGATCGACCTGTGGACGCTCGTACGGAAATACGCGGTGCGGATCGGCTGCGGGACGGATGTCAGTCCCCATACACTGCGGCACAGTTTTGCCACGCACATGCTGGCTGGTGGAGCGGAGATTCGCGCTCTGCAGGAAATGCTGGGCCACGCGAGCATTGCCACCACGCAGATTTATACCCAGGTGGAACACAGCCGGCTGAAGTCAGTGCACCAGCAGTGCCACCCGCGGGGCTGAGTGCCACCCGCGGAGTTGAGTGCCGAGCGGCGGAAACCGCCGGTTCCGTGCGGGCCGCGAATGGCCGGCATCTGGAAGCAGGTGCATCCGGAAGAAACGGACAAAACCGCACAATCCGGCTGATCGCGAGCCCGCCGGGGGATCGATATATCTACAGCAGCCGGAATCAACATTCCCGCTGCAGCAGGATTCGGGCTGAAACTTTGCGGGCAGTCACGGATGACGCCATACCCGCAGCGGTCGGCGGCTCCCAGGGAAGGGAATGCCGCCCCGCACAGCCCGGAACTGTTCAAAACTGGCCGGAAGCCTCATCTCCCCCGCCACCGCCGGCGTGCTGTCCGTCATCAAGGCACAACGCGTGGTACGGGACAGGGATCTCCGGACAGGTACTCACCGGCAGAAGTGCGCTCGCCAGGCAGGCTACAGCCCTGTTTGAGCAACTGACCGGTCTTCTGGCCAGGCAACCCGCCTGTGGCCGTACAACAGGCCGTCGGGCCAGGGAGCGGCAATGAGCCCCTGCAACAACTGCCACTCCGGATGCTGCCGCTCATTCGCGGTTCCGGTCAGCGGTGCTGATATCATTCGCATCGAGACGCAGCTCGAGCTCAGCTTCTGGGATTTCGTCTGCCGCTGGGCCGATCCCGAAGGGCAGATTGCCCGGAATCATGCGCCGCATTTTCACTTCGCCGACGAAGCAGACACTCCGTTTGTGATCTGCATGACGCACCAGAACAGCACCTTTTTCCCCTCCACCACCAAATGCCGCTTCCTGGTGGAAGGTGAGCCCGATGAAACGTCTCCGCTGGGACAGGCCCGCTGCGGAATTTATCATCAGCGACCGGGTGCCTGCCGTGCGTTTCCGGTCCGCCTGAATGAGACCTCCGAACTGGTCATTCTGAGCAATATCCCGGAGCGGGGCCGAGGCACCGACGAACCCCAGTACGAGCTGTGCCCGCGGCCCTGGGAAAAGGCCGATCTGGATTCGGTGAACACCATGGGCGACCTCGTCACATCGCAGTTCGAAATGAAATTCTTCCACCGTCTGGCGGAAGTCTGGAATCGTTCCCCCCGGCCATGGGCGGCGTTTCCGGATTTTCTGCACCTGGTCTATTCGGCCCGCGTCGTCGATGAGACGGAATCGTCTCAGCCGGCCGCCGCGCATGCGGCTCCCACCCTGCAGCCGACGGTTCCCCGGCTGGCGGAATCCACCGCTGGCCCCGACAGCGGGGCAGACTACACAGCAGGCGGACAGCGTCCGGTCACGTTTCCGACGCAGCCCCCGGCCGACGATCTGCGGCGGGCCGCCTGAGTTCACCGCCAGCTGCCGGTCCCGGTTGCTCCTGATATTGCGGAACGGCCAGCATGGATCCACTCTCCGGCAATCCGGACAACAGTCCGTCTGACGATCTGTCCGCCCGGAATGAACCCGCGGCCGGACATCCCGCACCCGACCGAACTCCCGCCGGCGAACACGCTGAAGACTGGAGGCCCGCGGCCAGCCTGAAAATGCTGCAGCTGCGCAGCCGCATGCGGACCTGGCTTCGTGAGTACTTCACCAGCAGGGGTTACTGGGAAGTCGATACGCCGGTCCTCTCGCAGGATATCGTCGTCGATGCGTGGCTGAATCCGTTCTCAATTCAGCTGCCCTCCGCCATTCCCGGCAGCCAGTCGGCAGCCGCCGACAGACAGACCCTGTACCTGCAGACGTCGCCCGAATTCGCCATGAAACGCCTGATGGCCGCGGGAGCGGAAGCCATCTTTCAGCTGGGCCCGGCTTTCCGGGAGGGAGAAAGCGGACGCTGGCATAACCCGGAATTCACCCTGCTGGAATGGTACCGCACCGGCACCACTTACCGGCAGCAGATGGAATTCACCGAAGACCTCGTCTGCGGTTTTCTGGCCCGCTGCCACGAGGAACTCGCCACGAAGGCAGAGATCCCCGTCCGTCCGTTTCCCCGGCTGACCTGCCAGACTGCATTCCAGCAGGCCACTGGTGCCCCCGTACTGGAACTGACCGTTCCCGAGCTGGCGGAGCTGGCCCGTCAGGTCCTGCCGGCAGGTTCTCCCGAAATGGGCGATGACCGGAACGGCTGGCTGAATCTGCTGCTGGCCGAGCGCGTCGAACCGCAACTGGCCCGGCAGCCAGCCGTCTTCCTGCTGGACTATCCCGACACACAGGCGGCGCTGGCCCGCATTCGGCGAGAGACACCACCCGTGGCTGAACGGTTTGAGCTGTATCTGGGTGGCATCGAGATTTGTAACGGATATCAGGAACTGCTCGACCCGGTCGAACTGCGGGAACGAAACCGGCAGCAGAATGCGGTTCGCCAGCAGTCGGGGAATGCCCGGCTGCCGGAAGACAGCCGCCTGCTCCATGCGATGGAAGCCGGCCTGCCCGAATGTTCCGGAGTGGCCCTCGGATTCGATCGGCTGCTGGCCCTGGCCACAGGCAGCCGGGGGATTGCCGAAGTGCTGCCGTTCCCGCTGGACCGCTGCTGAGCAGACGTTTCTCCGTGTCTCGGTCGGCCGTGCCGGCAATGCGGGAATCTTCAGGCCAGCCCCTGCAGAATGCCCTGCCGGACCGCTTCCCCGGGCTGTGCCGTTCCGTCCGCTGCGCACGATTGACAGCAGCAGAGGCTCACCTGTACTCTGCTGTTGCTTCGCTCATTCCGTCCTGCTCCGCCAGCGGGCATCCGAGCGGTGTAATCCAACCCGTTCGTGTCGTTCACTGTTTGTGAACCGGCCGTGTCTACAAACCGGCTGAACTGCCGATCCGCTGGCCGCTGCGCTTTTGCTGCCTCTGCTGCAGTTCACCCTGCTCTGGCCCGGTGCCAGTGTGCTGTCAAAATTCTGCCTGCGCCCGAAGTCCTTACCTCGGGCGGGCGGACTTCCCGGACAGCTGCTGCTGCTGAGGACGCCAGGACCTGAACCAGTGATTTCAGGCAGGCAGAGCCGGTTCCCGCGGAAACGGCACACCCGGGCAGCGTTCCCGCCACAGTACTCCAGCCGCTCATGTTGTAAGCCGGCCCGAAGCACTGGCGGGGCAGTTACCCCAGGGAACGGCCCGACGGGACACACAGCCGAACGAACCTGCCGGCGCGATTTTCAGCGGTAATGTTTTCTGCAGTCAGATGCTGCAGGCTGACTACTTTCTCGGGAGAAACAGGAATGCCCCAGTCACGCGATCTCTTCGACGAGACGACGATGAGCTTCGGCGAGCACCTGGAAGTACTCCGGGTGCATCTCTGGAAGGCCCTGATCGGCCTGGCCCTGGGCGTGGGTGTGGCCCTGTTCTTCGGCCAGCAGATCATCGCCGTCATCCGTTCGCCCATCGATCAGGCGCTGCAGGATCATGGCTACAATGAGGAAAAAATCGAAGACAACCTGGAAGGCTTCGACTTCTGGGGCACCGTAAAGGACTACTTCTCCGAAACAGAAGAAAACCTGCAGGAGCCGAATGATTCCGGCACGCCGCTGGTCCCCGATCACCAGGACGAAGTCACCTCTCAGGCCGAGAAGATCGACCAGGCCCGCGAGGACCGCACGATCAAAGTGCAGATTCGCGCCAGCGAGCTGGCAGCCGCCCTGCATCAGCTGAATCCGGAAGCCTATCCGCAGACCCCGGCGAAAGCTGTCGAGGACATGGTGACTCTGCGGCTGGAATCGCCGTATTTTGCCCGCTGGACGGAGACCTCCATTTCGGCGAAGAAACCTGTCACGCTGAATGTTCAGGAAGCCTTCCTGACGTACCTCAAGGTGTCGTTCATTTCCGGCCTGGTTCTGGCCAGCCCGTGGGTCTTCTTCCAGCTGTGGATGTTTGTCGCCGCCGGACTGTATCCGCACGAGCAACGCTATATCTACATGTATCTGCCGGTCAGTTTAACGCTGTTTCTCGGCGGAGCCGTGTTCTGCTTTTTCCTCGTGTTTCCCTTCGTGCTGGAGTTCCTGCTGGGCTTTAACAAAATGCTGGGGGTGCAGCCGCAGATTCGGCTGTCGGAGTGGATCAGCTTCGCGATTACCCTGCCGGTGATGTTCGGGCTGAGCTTCCAGCTGCCGCTGGTGATGCTGTTCCTCGAACGAATCTCCATCTTCAAGGCTTCCGACTACCGCGAGAAACGGCGAATGTCGATCCTGGTCATCTCGATCGTGTCGATGCTGTTTACCCCGGCCGACCCGATGAGCATGATCATGATGATGATCCCGCTGCTGCTGCTGTACGAGCTGGGCATTATCTTCTGCGGCATTTCGCCGGTGCAGCGTCCGTTTGCCGAGGACTTCGAAGCATAACTTTCGGCAAGGCAGGTGCCGGGCGGCTGGCTCAGCGGATGCATGTTTCCGCCCGGTCCATGACTCTCCGGCTGAATTGAACATGAACTGAACACCGTCAGCCGCCGGCCGGGCGAAGCTGATGCAGCGGGACATAATACTTCAGGTAGCGGTGCCCGTCGGAATACAGCTGGCCGGAGCGATCCTGCACCAGCACGGTGGCACGCCGGGTAATGCGGTTAATACGGCCCGTCAGAATCCGGCCCTCCGCGGATTCAAAGCTGACCAGGTCCCCCTGGGCCACGGCAAACTTCTGCCGGGCCAGTTCCCGCGGGGTAATCAGCCGGTGATTGGCCGCCGTGTGCCCGAACAGCCGGAAGACGATCGAGGCGAACCGGTCCTGAGAGCAGCTGGACCGCTCCCACAGGAGGAATTCAAGCAGGTGGACCAGTTCGTGTTCGAACACCCGCTGCAGGGCCTCCAGCCGGTTCCGGCACACCAGCCCGCCCACCGTAATCGGCGTTTCGCTGGCGGGGTCTTCGAAGGTCTGAAACAGGAGCAGAGACGAAACCGCAATTTCAAACTCGACTTTCGGCTGCCCGAACCGTGGCCTGGTCGCCCGCCGCATGGCCTTGCCACCGGCGCTGGTCATCCGGCTGGAGACCCGAAACGAGAGCGAATGCCCGTTCCGCCGGGTCATTTCGCCACACAGCCCGCCGAGAAACAGCCGGTCGTATTCCTCGAACATCAGCCGCAGATCGCTGCCCGCCAGCGCCCGGAAATCGGGTTCCCGAATCTGGGCCGAACTGTCGAGCAGCTTCCGGCCGATGCTCTGGCCCAGTTCCTCAATCCGCGGCTGTTCCAGCCGGGCCGTCAGAACGTGCTGATGAAGCTCCTGCATCGTGCAAATTCCCGCGGCCGCAAGGCCCCGATCTGATACTGGACTGGTTTCAACTCCGTTGCCGGAACGTCCGGCGAGGTTACACTTCGTACTGACAGGAACCCGGACCGGCTGCTGGCGGAATTCCGGATCGACTTCGATTGAGATCTCCACCGTGTCCCACCCGGGGACACGAACGCGTTACGCTGCCTGGAAGGCATGAATGTGAAGACGATGCAGGCGCTGGTCAAGCGTAAAAAAGAGGAAGGCCTGTGGCTGGAAGAAGTTCCACTGCCCGAATATGGCCTGGATGATGTGCTGATTGAGGTGGACCGCACCGGCATCTGCGGCACCGACGTGCACATTTACAACTGGGACGACTGGGCACAGAAAACGATTCCCGTGCCGATGGTCGTCGGCCATGAATTCGTGGGGAAGATTGTTGCCATGGGCGACAATGTCCGCGATTTCAAAATCGGCGATGTCGTCAGCGGCGAAGGGCATGTGGTCTGCGGTCACTGTCGCAACTGCCTGGCGGGGCGACGGCACCTGTGCGCCGATACCAAAGGCGTGGGCGTGAACCGGCCCGGTGCCTTCGCGGAATACCTTTCACTGCCGAAGACGAACGTCTGGTATCACGACCGCTCCATCGACGCGGACATTCAGTCGATCTTTGATCCCTTCGGCAACGCGGTGCATACCGCCCTGGCGTTCCCCGTACTGGGCGAAGATGTGCTGATTACCGGTGCCGGCC
>JAGQPV010000718.1 GCA_020426545.1 Planctomycetaceae bacterium | reverse complement strand
GCTGTGTCACGCAACGTAGATGCTGAACGTCAAAGAAACTCATCGTGAGCGGAGCAGCAGTTTAGTGCCACTACCAGCTCCGCGATTGTCGCCCTCCCCCTGAATCCCCCTCCCGTACTGCGAGTTTCAAGACCGTTGAACGTCAATTGCGGGAGGGGGAACAGCGCACCTGAAATCTAAACTGAGTGCCATTGGGCGCCAGCCGCGGTTCTTGTGGTGATTGGACTCGGCGCCGGGACGGAACCGACGCTAACGCGTTACGGCGAACTAGCGCGCGACTGGCGATCCCTGGAAGTTTCGTTCGCCGAAAGGCGTTAGCCCCGAGAAACTCGCACAGCTCATTCGCCCAGAGTTGGGGCGGATAAGATAGATCGGTACGTGATGGCTGACGACGAAAGCCCCGACGACGATGGTCGTGACGCGCTGTCGCTCGTGCCCGACCTCTACGAACAGCTTGGTGATCTAGCGGATCGCTTCGTCGCGGCGTGGGAACGGACCCACCGACCGCCGTTAGCCGATTACGTGCCGGAATCCGGCCCCTTGCGACAGTTGGCGCTCGTCGAGCTGATCAAGATTGATCTCGAATTCAATTGGATTGGCGCCGGGGATCCGCGCTACATTGACGATTACTTGCGCGAGTTTCCCGAGCTAGCGCGCGAGGGCATTCCCAGCGATCTGATTTATGAAGAGTTTCATCTGCGACGTGAGGCCGGACTGCAGGTCGACCCCACCGAGTATCTTGAACGGTTTCCTGAGAATGCCGCCCAGTTGCGGCGGCTGATGAGTCTTGACGAACCGACGTCGACGACATCGATGATGCAGGGGCGCAAACACGAGTTACTCAGTCGGCTGCAACCGGGCGACACGATCGACGATTTTCAGTTATTGACGCTGTTGGGCAAGGGCTCATTCGCTTCCGTCTATTTGGCTCGCCAAAATTCCATGCAGCGGCTGGTTGCGCTGAAGGTCTCCGCCGATTCCGGTAACGAGCCGCAGACCCTGGCGCAGCTCGATCACGATTACATCGTGCGGGTTTTTGATCTGCGGGTGGACCGGCAGCGGCAGCTGCGACTGTTATATATGCAGTATGTTTCCGGCGGAACGCTGGCCGCCGTGCTGGAGCGGGTGCGAATCACTCCTCTTCCCGAACGAACCGGACAGATTCTGGTGGAGACCGTCCGTCTGTCGCTGGAACGCCGCGGGGAGACACCTCCCGCAGAATCGCAGACCACGGCCACCCTGGCCACACAGCCCTGGTTTGAAACGGTCTGCTGGATCGGCTCCCGGCTGGCCGAAGGTCTGGATTATGCCCATCGCCGAGGCGTGCTGCACCGCGATGTCAAACCGGCCAATGTCCTGCTGACGGGCGAAGGCGTGCCCAAACTGGCCGACTTCAACATCAGCTTCAGTTCAAAAGTCAGCGGAGCCACACCAGCCGCCTACTTTGGCGGCAGCCTCGCGTATATGTCTCCCGAGCAGCTGGAAGCCTGCAACCCGGCCCATGCCCGCCAGCCCGATTCGCTCGACGGACGGAGCGATGTGTATTCCCTGGCGGTGATGCTGTGGGAACTGCTCACCGGCCAGAGGCCTTTCGCCGACGAACCCGTCAGCTCCGGCGGGTGGGGCAGAACGCTGGCCGCCATGGTCGAGCGGCGACGGGAACCCCTGGAACAGGTCACCCACAGCAACCTCCCGCCCGGCTGCCCGCCAGGGCTGGTGCATGTCCTGTCGGTGGCCCTGGCCTGCCACCCGGAGGATCGCTGGCAGCGGGGAGCCGAGTTCTCCCGGCAGCTCGACCTGTGCAGCCAGCCTCGGGCCAGAGATCTGCTCTACCCCGATTCCCGCAGTTCCTGCTCGCGGCTCACCGGGATCGCCGTCCCGCTGATGGTGCTGGCCGCCGCGATTCCCAACATTCTCGCGGGCATCTTCAACTACCATTACAACAAGGAAGAAATCGTCCGCCATCTGGGCGATCTGCAGCCCGCTTTCTGGCAGACGCAGGCCATCATTAACAGCATCTTCTACCCCGCCGGGCTGGGACTGCTGGCCTGGCTGGGCTGGTCCGTGGCAGACATTCTCCGCCGCATGCGCAGCGGCGAACCCGTCAGCACCGAGGTCATTGCTACAGCCCGTTCGCGGAGCCTCAGCCTGGGGCATCTGTCCGCCTGGATCGGCGTTGTTCTGTGGTGCATCGCCGGTGTGGCCTACCCTGTCAGCATTCACCTGGCGGCCGGCAGCATGCCCGCTTCGGGCTATATGCACTTCTTCGGCTCGCTGCTGATCTGCGGACTGGTGGCAGCCGCCTACCCGTTTTTCGCGGTGACCTGGCTCAATCTCCGCATGACCTGGCGGTGCCTGGTTTACGACCAGCTGTCAGCCATCGATGATCGGCCCCGCCTCGAAAAACTGCGGAAGCAGGCCTGGTTCTATTTCCGCGTGGCCCTGCTGATGCCGCTGCTGGGCATCTCGACCCTGCTGGCGATGGGGTCCGAAGCCCGCGTGGCCCTGGCAGTGTTCACCGCCGGAGGCGTGCTGGGCGTACTGGCCCTGTACCCGCTCTGCCGGGAGATGCAGGACGACCTGACCGCCCTCATTGAAGCCACCGGCAAACGCATGTAACTGCCGTGCCGAACAGCTGCTCCAGTGTCCGATGGGTAAGGTTCTTCTGCAGGGCCTGTTATACCGACCATCGACTACAGAGAAGTTATGTAGGTCAGGTTGTGCCTGACGTCTTTCCCGAGACTCCTGTTATCTCACTTCCGGGCACTCTGTTCCGAGGGCCGGGCGTGCCGTCCATCGACTACAGACAAGAGTTCTCACCGCAGAGTGCACAGAGAAACGCAAAGAAGCAGAATAGCGTGCCATGCCCATAGCCGCGAAAGCGGGATGGGCATGCCCGGTGAAGTGTTATCGACAACTATATCGAAGGCACTGGCAGACACGCTGCCAGCACCACCCAACGCACAGGGTGGCACATCTTCAGGGTAAGCGAGC
>JAGQPV010000717.1 GCA_020426545.1 Planctomycetaceae bacterium | reverse complement strand
GAAAACCAGCAGGACTCGCGGCGGCTGAAATTTACCCCTCGCAGCTGATGTGGTAGAACGAAAGTGCCGTTTCTGCAGCTGCTGTCTGCCGGCAGTCCTCTCTTCCTGGAATCGATGACGATGTCTCAGTCTGCCCCCGCTGCCGATCTGTCCTCGCACAGAGTCTTTCCGGCCGAGGTACGGGGAGTCGCGCTGGTGGTCCGCCCGCGGGGTGACGCGATTGAGTTCACGCATGCCCAGATTTCCGCAGAGCTGACGCGGTTGAAAGAAGAACTGCAGCGGCCGGAAATCGACCATCTGATTCTGAATCTCAGCGGCAGCAATTATTTCGGCTCGGAGATGATCGGGCTGTTCGTGCAGCTGGGCACGCTGGCCCGGGAAGCAGGCGGGCAGTCGGCCATGTGCTCGGTCTCCGCGGACATGCGGGGCGTGCTGAAAGTCATGCGGCTCGACACGATGTGGCTGGTGTTCGACTCCGAAGAACTGGCCGTCAGAAATCTGGCAGCCGAGCCCAGCCCGCCACTGCTGAAACGGCGGAGTTTCTGGCTCGTCGTTGTCCTGCTGCTGCTGGCGGGAGGAGTCGGGGCCTTTCTGGCGACACGACCGCAGGCTCCGGAACAGATCGTGACCATTCATTCCCGGCTGGAGGAAACCTGGCAGACAGCCGTCCGTCGGCGGACGTCGGACCTGGGTCAGAACGAGTGGAAACTGTATTCCGCCGAAACGATCCGGCAGTTGAATCGCGACGCGAACCGGCTCGCGGAGCCGCCTCTGAACGGCCAGCCCGCTGCACCGCATCTGCGGACGGCCATTCTGCAGGGCATCATTCCATTGCTGGCCGATCGCGATGCCAGGTACTCCCCGCTGCAGCGCAGTTATCAGGAGGCCATGGACGAGGCTGCGAAGCATCTGCCCGCCAGTCCGGCGGCCCCCTGACTTCTGTTACGGGAACAGGCAGCAGAGCCCCGGCAGAACATCCGGCGGGACGGACTGCTGGCCTGCGGTCGGCATCCGCCCGTACCGCGTTCTCTTATGGTAGTACGCTGTAACCGTCTGTGTGGCCGAGGGTTATGGAAGGACCGGTCTTCCAGTGGTGTATCCTGCAGGTGCCGCTGTCGACGATTTTCGCCAGCGGGACCTGTTGGCAGGTTCACTGGAAGTGGCCCGCAGAACTGGAAGAATGTCAGCAGTTTACGCGCCCGCTGGCAGTGACTGCGGTATCGCTAACCAGCAATCAATCCGATATGGTAGAATAGGTTGATGCGTTTTCCGGCCCGGCGTTCCACCACCCGACGGGAAAAATCCTGCGGGGTGGATGGAAGGTGAAGATCAGCCTCCCGGAAAAGCATTCGCCCGACAGGCCGTTGAGGGATTGAATGCGGCTGGCCTGCAGATGCGGAAATGACAGGGCCCGCGGCGCGGCAGGCTGATCGACCATCATCAAGAGAATATAACACCGGCTGCGTCCCGCAGGATGCGGGAAACTGGACAGCCCGTGAAGAGTGCAGTCTGCGAGAGGGACAACCATGCTGAATTTTCAGTCCAGCGCGGGGCATCGCTTCTGCGATTCACTGACCCGGAGACGGGCCCTGGAAGTTGGCGGTCTGAGTACGCTCGGTCTGGGCCTGCCCGATCTGTTGCGTTCGGCCGCTTCGGCGAAGACCGCCGCAGGCGCTGCGCAGGACAGTCCCGGATTCGGACGCGCGAAGCGGATGATTCTGCTGTTCATGTGGGGCGGGCCCGCACATCAGGACACGTGGGATCTCAAGCCGGAGGGGCCAGTCGAATCACGGGGGGAATTCCTGCCGATTTCGACCAATGTCCCCGGCATCCATATCAGCGAGCATTTTCCGCTCCTGTCTCAGCATGCCGATAAACTGGCCATCATCCGTTCGGTGGGGCAGGAAGATAACAACCACTCCACGGGAGCCCATGCCAGCCTGACGGGTCGGCGTCACGAACTGAAAGCCGAGAGCTTTGGTGCCCGGCCGACAGACTTCCCGCATTACGGTTCCGTAATTTCCAACCTGAATCCCGGTGCCGGCGGCATGCCCTCGTTTGTGGCACTGCCTGAGCTGATTCACACGACGAATGGTTCGCTGACTCCGGGCCAGTTCGGTGGACTGATTGGCCGGCAGTACGATCCGTTTCAGATTTCCGAACACCCGGACCGGCCGGACTTTTCCATCGACGCCCTGAAACTGCCGGGCGATCTGAGCCTCAGTCGGATGGAATCCCGCCGCAGCCTGATGCGTGAAGTGGACCGGGTGGCCCGTCTGGCGGATCGTTCGGTCACGGCCCGCAATATGGGCAGTTTTTACGAGCAGGCACTGGATATGGTGCTTTCTCCCGATGTGCGACAGGCCTTTAATCTGAACAGCGTTTCTGAGGAAGAGCGGTTCCGCTACGGCTATCACACGTTCGGACAGAGCGTCCTGATGGCGAAGCGGCTGATGGAATCGGGCGTGAAGGTGGTCACGGTGTACTGGCACCGCGAACAGAAAACGATCGACACCACCTGGGACACGCACGCGCTGAACTTCCTCGAACTGCGCCGCCGGCTGATGCCTTCAGTTGACCGGCCGATTGCCGCCCTGCTGGAGGATCTCGCAGCCAGTGGCATGCTCGATGAAACGCTGGTGGTGTGGAACAGCGAGTTCGGCCGCACGCCGAAAATCAACGCGAACGGCGGGCGTGATCACTGGGGGCCGTGCAATTCAGTCGTGATGGCTGGCGGTGGCATGCCTGGAGGCCAGGTCTTTGGTGCTTCTGATGCCCAGGCTGCCTGGCCGGTCGCCGACAAGGTGACTCAGGACGATATCGCCGCCACGATCTACCATCTGCTGGGGTATCAGGCCGAGCACCGGGTGATCGACACGAACGGCAGGCCGCACACGATTGCCGAAGGCGAACCGATCTACAAACTGCTGGGCGGCAAGTCAGTCCCGGAACCCACTCCGGCACCCGCTCCCATTGTGGACCGGCTGGTCGTCGGGA
>JAGQPV010000716.1 GCA_020426545.1 Planctomycetaceae bacterium | reverse complement strand
GTCAGGCGGGCCTGTGCGGACCGCTGCGGCAGCGAGTCGCTTTCGACGGCCAGACGGGCCGCCTGCAGCTGCTCGAACTGAGTCCGCAGCTGTTCGTTGCCGGCAGTGGCCGAGACAAAAGATTTCCCGGTGTCTGAAGTCAGTTTCGAGGAGATGAACCCCTCGATGCCCAGCACATCCTGGCCCTCAGAATACTTTGGCGGTTCAAACTGGAAGGAGAGCAGCTGCTCCGGCTGGATGCCTGCGGCTGCATCGGTGGGAAGCGGAGCGGTGAGGGTGACATCATCCACCACGGCGACCACGCCGGGCCGGGCATCGAAGGTGATGGCTTTGACCTTGCTGCCCACCGGGTTCCACCCGTTGAGGGCGACCGGCACGGCATTAACCAGGACGGTGTCGTCGGTGACGGAACGCACCGTCAGCAGGCAGCGGTCGGCTGCTCTGTCGAGGACCAGCGTCACACGGAACTGCCGCTGGCCGGCGGCAAAGTCGTACCGGCCAGCTTCGAAGATGGAGAACCCGCCCGGCTGATAAGCCTGAATCTGGCCCTGTTCGAAAGCGACGAAGGAGGCAGTCAGCCCCTGAACAATGTCTTTTGCCAGCTGAAAATTGAAGTGGGCATCTTTGAGGATCCGCACTTCAAACTCAAAGCGGGAACCGTCCGGCAGTGCCTTCAGCTGCTGCACATGGCCGGAATTCTGAATAATCCGCCGGCCAGCGGTGGCGTCGAGAATCAGTGACTGTGTGCCGTGCAGGGCCCCCTGCCCCGACTTGCGGGCTTCCGCCACAGCGGCTTCATAGGCTGCTTCCGCGGTGACCAGCTGCTGTTTCGCTTCGGGAGTGGGTTCGGTGGGGGCCGGGCCCAGGGCGGCCAGCTTCGCTTCCGCAGCGGCGATGTCTGTGAGAGCTTCATTCAGCACGGTCTGCTGAATTTCCGGCTGCAGACCAGGATAAAAGGCACGGCCGGGCAGCTGCACCGGCTGAATTTCGACGGGGGCATTCGTCAGGAAAGCGGGAACCGCGGGCGGAATCGAACCGCGGTCGCTCAGGCGGTTCCGTTCGTCGCCGCCGGTGTAGAACCACGTGGGTGCTTCCGGGTTTTTGTCGAAGATCCGCACTGCTCCCAGCCGCTGGATTTTTCGCAGCTTGCCGTAGTCGTACTCCTGAAACGGCCCGGGATCGGCTTCGCCGGGGACCCGCTCCTGGCGGATGGAAATCGGCTCGAAGAACGCCCGGAAGCTGAAGTATTCGTCGTGGGTGATCGGGTCGTACTTGTGGTCGTGGCAGTGAGCGCAGTTGAACGTCAGCCCGAGGAAGGCCTTGCCCGTGTGCTCGACATTGGCCCGCATCCAGTCGTTGGGGTTGAGCGCATACCAGTTCCGGACGAGGTAGCCCGTGGCATAGCCGGCTTCGCGGTCTTCCGGGTCGATTTCATCGGCGGCCAGCATCTCTTCGACCATTCGGTCGTAGCCTTTGTCGCTGTTGAGCGACTGAATGATCCAGTCCCGCCACCGCCAGACCTGCGGCGCGCTGTTCCACACATCCGGCACATGCCGTCGACCATACCAGTCGCTGTACCGCCAGACGTCCATCCAGTGCCGGCCCCAGCGTTCGCCGTAGCGGGGGTCATCCAGCAGGCGGTTCACGACGGTTTCCCAGGCGGTGGGCGATTCGTCGGCAAGAAACGCGTGCAGCTCTTCCCTTGTCGGCGGGACACCGACCAGGTCGAGAAACAGTCGGCGGAGCAGGACCGGTTTTTCGGCCAGAGGTCGCGGTTCCAGCTCCGCGCTGCGGAGTTTCGCGAGAATGAAGGCATCAATCGGGTTTGCGCCGGCGGGCAGCTGTTCCGGCTGCGGCAGTGCGGGACGTTCCGGCCTGCTGAAGGACCAGTGCGCACTGGGGTCCGCCTCGGGCTGTTCGTCTTTCGGCGCGGGAGAACCCGCTGCAATCCACGCACGGATGGCGGCGATTTCTTCGGGCTTGAGGGGTTTGCCGATGGGCGGCATCCGTCCGCTCAGCTCGTCGGCTTCAATCCGTTCCACAATGGCGCTGGCGTCGGTCTTTCCCGGAGCGACAGCGGGGCCGCTGTCACCGCCCTGCCGCATCAGTTCGACGGTATCCAGCCGTAAACCGGCTTCCTGCTTCAGGGCGCCATGACAGGCATAGCACCGCTCCTGCAGCAGCGGTTTGATGTCTTTCAGGTACAGCGCCGCGGGTTCCGCCGCGGCAGCGGGTGCCGTCAGCAGCATCAGCACCACGCAGGGCCGAATGACCAGAGCGCTTTTCATTTCAGATCTCTCCGTTTCCCCGCCTGCCGCAGTGGCTCCACGAGGCTGGTGTAGATGTTGTCGAATGATTTGGGCTGGCCGGCTGCATACCAGCAGCGAACGGCCATGCCGTTGAAGTTCTCCCGCAGAATGTGCTGGACCAGCCCTTCCACGGAAGCTTCCACATCACCGGAACGAAACAGGCAATACAGGGCCGCATGAATGGCCCACAGTTCGCGGAAATCGCCGAACATCGTCCGGTTGCCGTCGATGCTGTGGTCGCGGGTGGCTCCCGCAATGGCGAAGTACACGCCGAGAGAGCCATCGGTCGAGGCCTTGTCGATCATCAGCCGGTGAAACTGCTGGTCGTGATGGTCGGCCGCTTCGTGATCCTGCCGTTCGCACGTGTGGTACAGCTGTTCGAGGATTTCTTCCCAGCGGGTGAAATCTTCCGGCTGCAGTGAACCCAGGCACTGCCGGACCGCGATGGCTTCCAGCCTGGCCCGGCAGGTGTACAGGGCGTCGCGCACCTCTTCAGTGGGCGGCATGGCCACCACCGTGCCACAGTTGGGCCGGGCATGGAGGACACCCTCCGCCGTCAACTGCTGCAGTGCCTGCCGGATGGGGCTGCGGCTGACGCCGAACCGCCGTGCCAGCTGGACCTCACGCAGAGGTTCACCCGGCGGCAGAACCCCGTTACGGACATCGGACCGCAGGCGGGCCACAATCTGGTCATGGA
>JAGQPV010000715.1 GCA_020426545.1 Planctomycetaceae bacterium | reverse complement strand
TCAGCAGCACAGCCCCGGTCACCAGCCCCCAGGCGGCGATGGTGCCCGCCAGTGGCTTCCGCAGACGGGTGATCCAGTACCCCACTGCCAGAACCGCAGCCAGTAAGCCGGCAACCGCTCCCGTGGCGGCGGGGTTCCAGGGCACATAGCCGTTCATTCCGAGACGCTCCACAGAACAGTCAGGCCCGACAGGGCCGTCCAGCTGTAAGTGATGGTGAGGGCCACAAACAAAGTCACCAGGGCCGCCTCCGCCACTGCAAATCGAGTGCCGGCAGGCACGTCGGAGCGGTCGAAGCAGGTGAACTGAATCGCCAGCCGGGCCGCCCACCAGATGGCGATAAACCCGCTGACTGCCACCGCCAGCGGAGACCCATCGACCAGACTGCCCGGCAGGAAGGTCGACAGCAGACCAGAACTCATGTTGCTGAACCAGATATATCCGGCGTAGGTCCAGAACACCTGCCGCGTCAGCGGACGGAGCAGTTTCGTCTGAGCCACCCAGTTCAGTTCACGCGGAATGGCCAGACTGGCCAGTGCCAGCACCACCTGCCCGATGCCGGCGGCACGCAGTATCCATTCTTCCGGGGGCAGCAATGTCATGACGATGCTCCTGGTCAGCAGTTGTCCCCGGCAGATATTCCGGGTGGCGGATGCACTCGGCTGGTCGACCAGCCGGACGGGGCCCTGCCCCATCCAGTGCGAGAACCGCTGCCACGACAGAAGTTTAACGGACAACGGCCTCGAACCCGCAACGCGCCGGGAAGTCCGGAAAGGCAACTCCGCCGGGAACCGGAACGCTGTCCGCTGCACAGCCTGACTCCCGCGATCGTATGAGGCAGATCAGACGGGAAAGCAGCAGCATCGCACCGGCAGATTCCGCCGCTCCAGCCCCGGTCGCTCACTTCGCCGCCGTCGATCGTCCGGTCACTTCCGCAGTCAACCGCGAAGGCAGCCGCCCGATCTCATTCAGTCTTCCGCGGTTTCTGCCGCAGCACGATGGAGCCAGGGGACTCCACCGAACGGTCGGATCAGCTGGACATTGACGGTTAGGTTGACTGAACATGCCACAGACAGCAGAACCGCGCGAACCCCGCCAGGCGGATGCAAAAGAGTGTCCCCTGTTTCCGGCAAAGACCGATCTGAAGGTCACATCCATAAATCAGGCAGATTCTCTCCGCTGCGGGCATTCCCCGGCCGGGAACTGACTGAGAATACGGATTTCCCTGGGGGGGGACTGACCAACGCCACGGCTCCAGCGGGAGTACAGGCCTGCACCGTGTCCTCTCTCAGCGGCACTGCAGCCCGGCGGGACGCAGTGCCACGAGGCGACCAGGGAGGGGAGCCGAATACCCGTGCCACCGGAACCATGCAGGCCAGCCTGCACCGTTTCGCAGTGCCGGTTCGCAACCCTCCGAATAACAGTCCGTGACAGTCCGACAGACGCACCCGGACCGTGCTGAGGGTACGCAATATGCGCCGTGCGATTGTTTCTGCCTTAATGTCCTGTCTGGTACCGGCTCCGGCCGTGGCAGACGATCCCGGAGTGGCTTCCGTGGGCACTCCGTATGCGAATTATCGCACGGGAAGTGGTCCCTCTGTGCCACAGTCCGCGCAGCCCACCATCTCGCCGGTCTCGTGGCAGCGGGAATCCGGCGGATCGGGCTACGGACAGCAGGGTCCGCCCATGTCTGGACCTCCGGTCTACTGGCAGCAGGGAAGTCCGGCCATGCCGGCAACCTCCGTGGCCTTTTCCGGCGTGGGCGACCATGCCGCGTTCGGGTTTCCTGCCGCACAGCAGAGCGGCCGCGGACCGGGTGTTCCCACCTCGCGGACAGCCGCCAGTGAGAACTACTCCAGCGGTTCCTGGTCGCAGCCCGGCCCGGCCAGCCGTCCGCAGCAGAACCGGTATTATTCCAGCCCGAACAGCTATACCGGCGGGAACTCACTTCCCAACCGGCCGATGAACCTGCTGCACCAGCAGAATACAGGGCACTCGCCGGCAATTCAGCAGGTGAAACTGTCGCCGGATATCGACGCGACCCGCATCCCGGCTCCCACGCCGGTCGAAGTGGATCCGGCGATTCCCACACCGATCAACCGGCCCGAGTACGGCTATACCCCGGTCTACCCGGAAGTCACTCCTCCGGATTCCACATTCCGCGAACCGGATCCGTGGACCGACTGGATGTACTCCTACGACATGCTGGCCCGGCCCCTGTTCGCCCGGGTGCACAAGGTGCGGGCCACCGGCACCTGGCTGCCCGGTGGAACCCACGACCTGGCCATGCTGGATGCCGACATCCGGGCCACGATTGGTTTCGACTGGAGCCGCGAATTCACTGTCTCGCCAGGTATTGGCGTGCACCTGCTGGATGAACCCGAGGGAGCGGACCTTCCCGGACTGCTGTACGATGCCTATGCCGAATTCCGCTGGAAGCGTCAGGTGACTCCGCAGTTCGGCTGGGAATTCGCCGTCACACCGGCCTTCTATACGGATGGTGACAACACCGGATCGGACTCCATCCGCGTCCTGGCCCGCGCCCTCGGCTTCTATGCCGTCTCCCGCAAGACGCAGCTGGTCTTCGGTGGTGTGTACCTGGATCGTGACAACCTGCCGGCTCTGCCCGCCTTCGGTGTGATTCACTCGATCATCGAAGACATTCGTTTCGAGCTGATCTTCCCGCGTCCCAAAGCAGCCGTCCGCTTTAACCGTACCGACCGGGTCGAACGCTGGATGTACCTGGCTGGCGAATTCGGTGGAGGCAGCTGGGCCATCGAACGGGCCAATGGTGCCGACGACACGGTGACCCTCAGCGACTACCGCATCATCTTCGGTGTCGAGTCGAAGTACTACAACGGCCCGACCTGGCTGTTTGAGGCCGGCTACGTCTTCAACCGTGAAGTCGAATACGAATCCGGAATCGGGGACTTCAATCCCGATGAAACCATGATGGTTCGCTTCGGCTACACTTACTGAGCACCCCGACTGCCGGCCCCGAGGCCGACGACCGGGGCCTGAGCTGC
>JAGQPV010000714.1 GCA_020426545.1 Planctomycetaceae bacterium | reverse complement strand
AAAACTGGGCTGCAGCAGCAGGAAGAAGAGGCCGCCGGAGTGGCTGCTGCAAAGCGGCAGCTGCAGGAAGCCCGCGACCGGCTGCAGGTCCTGGAAGCTCAGTCGGATGAAACGGTGCTGAAGGCCGCTGGCTGGGGCAAGGTGGGCCTGTTCCCCGCTGCCACCGGCGACAGGGTCGACCAGGGCCAGCAGCTGACGACGCTGCTTGACACCCGCCAGCGAACCGTCACCGTCAGCGTACCGTCCGACAAAGTGACCTGGCTGAAACCGGGCAGCAAAGTGCACCTGGATTTTCCCGTGGGCAAAGAGCTGATGGGCATCGTCGAAGCCACTCCGCCGGAGACTTCCGCCCGGACGGCCAGCGGGAATGTGCAGATGCTGACACTCACCATTTCGCCCACCGGACGGCTCTGGCCCGATCTGCCGATGGGCACGCCGGTCACAGTCACCTTCCTCCGCTGACAGCCCGCTTTCTGTCAGCCGGGATGAGGGGCAGTCGCCCGCCCGCGGGATTCAGGTGGGCTTTTGCACCCCGGCAGGCCTCCGGATAGGATGGAAGGACTGTCTCCGCCTTCCTGCGGAGCCTCTTTCCTGCCGGAAGGTTGACCATGCCGAACGCTCTCCGTCGCCGCTTTGCGGCTTCCCCCTGCCCTGCCGGCGGGTTCCATTCCCGGCAGCCTGTTGCCACTTCGAGTACGTGGTGGCTGGCTGCTGCGATGCTGTTCGGGCTGCTGCTTCCCGCACCGGCCGCTGCGGCGGAACCAGTCACCGCGCCGAAGCCGGCAGCTGCCTCGACGGACAACGGTGCTGCTCCCGCCTCACCGCAGACTGCCGCGAATGGCACCCGCACCGTGGCCGAGCTGACCCGCATGGTCCGCGATTCGGTCGTGGTGATTACCTTCGAGGGTCGCAACGGAAAAACGGCCGGCCTGGGTTCCGGCTTTGTGATTTCAAAAGACGGGTTGATCGCCACCAACCTGCATGTGATCGGCGAAGCCCGGCCCATCAGCGTGCAGACGGCCGACGGCAAAACCTACCCCGTGCAGGCCGTGCATGCGTCCCAGCGGTCGCTGGATCTGGCGGTCCTGCAGATCGAGGCGAAGAACCTCACACCGCTGGTCCTGGGCGATTCCGACAGCCTGGAACAGGGCCAGCCCGTGGTGGCCATTGGCAATCCGCAGGGCCTGAAACACAGTGTGGTCTCGGGTGTGCTGTCCGGCCGCCGCGAGATCGACGGCAAGCCCATGCTGCAGATCGCCATGCCCATCGAACAGGGGAACAGCGGCGGCCCGCTGCTCGACATGCAGGGCCGCGTGCATGGTATTCTCACGCTCAAGTCACTCGTGACCCGCAACCTGGGTTTCGCCGTGACGGTCAACGCCCTCAAGCCCCTGCTGGAGAAGCCCAATCCGGTCCCCATGAACCGCTGGCTGACCATCGGCACGCTCGACGAGGCCGACTGGACGACACTGTTCGGCGCGCAGTGGCGGCAGCGGGCCGGGCGAATTCTGGTTTCCGGCCGGGGTGAAGGTTTCGGCGGTCGCGTGCTGGCACTCAGCCGGCGGGAAACTCCCGAGCTGCCGTTTGAAATGGGTGTGGAGGTCAAGCTGGACGATGAAGAGGGGGCCGCCGGCCTCGTGTTTCATGCCGATGGCGGTCAGAAGCATTACGGCTTCTACCCTACGAACGGTAAGCTGCGGCTCAGCCGGTTTGAAGGCGCGGATGTCTTCAGCTGGCGGGTGCTGGAAGATGTCAGCAGCCGGCATTATCACCCTGGCGAGTTCAATGCCCTGCGGGTGCGAATTGAAGCAGGCCGTATTCGCTGCTATGTGAACGATGCTCTGGTGATCGACTCGACCGATACGGTCTTTACGGAAGGCTCTGTCGGCCTGGCCAGCTTCCGGCAGACGGAAGCCACCTTCCGTCAGTTTCGCGTGGGAAAGGAACTCCCGCCCAGCCGCCCGGACGCCGCCGTGGTGGCCCAGGTGACCGAACTGGTCCAGGGGATCTCTCCCGACACACCGCCCGAGCCCGAACTGGTGGAAGCCCTGCTGCCCACGGCAGGCAGTTCCACCCGCATTCTGGAGGACCGCGCCCGCCTGCTGGAAAAACAGGCCCGCCGCCTGCGGGAACTGGCCGACCAGGTCCACGAACAGGCCGCCCGCGCGCAGCTGGTGGAAGTCATGCAGGCGGAGAGCGAGGGCAAACCGGTCGACCTGCTGCGGGCCGCCCTGCTGATCGCCCGGATCGATAATCCGGAAGTCGATGTGGAAGCTTCGCTGGCCCGGGCCGAGCGGATTGTGAGTGAGGCGCGGGAGTCGCTGCCGGAAGACGCCTCGCCGGCAAAGCGGCTCGCCGCGCTCGACAAACTGCTGTTCGAGGAACTCGGTTTTCATGGCAGCCGCACGAATTATTACAGCAGCTCAAACAGCTATCTGAATGAAGTCATCGACGACCGCGAGGGCCTGCCGATTGCACTGTCGGTGTTGTATCTCGAACTGGCCCGCCGGCTGGATCTGAAAATCGTGGGCGTGGGCCTGCCGGGGCACTTTATTGTGCGGTACGAGCCGGAAGAGGGTGAGTCGCAGCTGATCGACCCGTTTGAACGGGGCCTCCGCCTGACCCGCGATGAGGCAATTCAGAAGGTGAAATCGCTCCGCGAAGAGCTGGAGTGGGACGACGAATACCTGCGGGAACAGTCGGCGAAGGAAATCGTCGAGCGGATGCTGCAGAACCTGATGGGCATCGCCCGCGACAAACGGGACTCGGCCACCATGCTGCGGTATGTGGAAACCCTGTCGGCCCTCAATCCCGATTCGCCCGACTGGCGGTGGTTCCGCGCGGTGCTGCGGTACCAGACCGACCGCTTCGAACCGGCGCTGGAGGATGTCGGCTGGCTGCTGGAACGCGATCCCCCGGGCATCAGCCGCCGTCAGGTGGAGCAGCTGCAGCAGGTCTGCCAGGAAGCCGTGGCCCGCCAGGCGGTCGATAAATCCCCATCCGAATAGGACACTACACGATTGAGCG
>JAGQPV010000713.1 GCA_020426545.1 Planctomycetaceae bacterium | reverse complement strand
TGGCAGGCCGCGGTCGTCTTCCGGTGCGTCGGGCAGGTTTTCAGTGTACCGCACCACATCGTACCCGGCATAACCCACGGCTCCGCCGCAGAACCGGGGCAGCCCCGGCAGCGGAACAGCCTGCCAGTCCGCCAGAATGTCTTCCAGCTCGGCCAGAGGGTCGGCCACGGTTTTCTGTTCGACACCCTCGGCGGAGGTCAGCGTCAGCTCGTTTCCCCGGGCGACGATCTGCAGCAGCGGGTCGGAACCGAGAATGCTGTACCGGCTGATCCGCTCTCCGCCGATCACACTTTCAAACAGGAACGAGCACGCCCCGGCCGGCAGCCGGCAGGAGGCTGTCACCGGCGTCAGCGTGTCGGAGACCAGTCGGCGATAAACGGGAATCAGTTTTCCCTGGCCAGCCAGTTCACGGAATTCATCGTACGGCGGAAAATGTTTCATACTGTCCAGCTGATGCGGAAAATACGGGAACACGGAACATGCGGGCCAGCAGCGGTCAGGTTCGCCATCGGCGGTCTGCCCGTCGGGGCAGACGGAACATGGACGGGGAACAGCACGATTCTAGCGGCTGGTTCCACGAAATCCCACAAGTGGAGTGACCTCGATACCAGGCCGGTGTTCCGCTGGGTGGTTGCCCGCATCTGCCATTATCACAACAGGTTGCGCTGTTTCATGCCCAGCGGGGGCTGCTTGACAGTGCTGAACCCACAGCTAGAATACAGCCGGCAGACACAGTATCGCGAAGGCAGTTCGCCGCCAGACGGGCGTGCATTTCCGCTGGAATGACACACTGGCACAGACCTCCCTTCATTTCCAGGCGGGCAGCCCGGGAATCCTGTCCTCCCCGGTGCTTCAGCTGGCGTGTGAATTGACACAGCAGGCACCTGGTGGCCAGTATTCCCCGGCACCGGTCCTTCCCGGCAGGCACTGATGTTCTTCCAGCAGCCAGGCAGGAGACGTCTTCTTCCCGGCTGGCTGCTTCGGACAACGCGATGGCCCCTCCGCTGGCGGAAGCCAGCAGCGGAAATCACCCGGCCCGTCGCAGATGCTGTGCAGAAAGATGCAGGCAGACATGAAGAAATGCTCACAATGCTCGCGCCCTGCCACGCTCCATATTACGGAGCTGCGTGAGGGTGTTGTGCAGGAACTGCTTCATCTGTGTGAATCGTGCGCTCAGGAGTACCTGAGTGAAGCAGGCAGCAGCAGTTCCTCTCAGGAAGAGTCGACCGTTCTGCAGGAGAAGCTGGCGGAACTCTCGGCCGATGACGAACAGCTGGACGACCTCGTCTGCCCCAGCTGCGGCATCACCTTTGCCGAATTCCGCAGCCAGGGGCGGCTGGGCTGCCCGAACGATTATCTCGTTTTCGAGAATGAACTGCTGCCGCTGCTGGAAAACATTCACGATGAAGTGCAGCATGTGGGCAAGGTGCCCCGCCGTGCTCCCGATGCCAGCCAGCGGCAGTACCAGCTGATTCGACTGCGGAACGAACTGCGGACCGCGGTCGAACAGGAAAATTACGAAACCGCCGCCTCGCTCCGCGATGAAATTCAGCAGCTGGAGTCTGAGTTTGGTGGCGGGGAATCGGCAGTCGAAGAATAATCCGAATCGGTCGAACGGCTGTTGCAGTTGATCAGGCAGTCGCGGGTCTCTGTCCCGGTCGGGTCTGGCCTGCAGCAGCAGGAGTAAATCACGTGGACCTTGATACCCTCACGCACACAAGTGGTGAATGGCTGCGGGGGACTGGTCCCGAGTCGGACATCGTCATCTCCAGCCGCATTCGCCTGGCGCGGAACCTGGCCCGGTTCCCCTTTCCCAGCCGGGCCGATGACGGGATCCGCAGCGAGATCGAAAGCGAACTGCGGGAACGCCTCGACCGGCTCGATGCGGGCGGCATGCTCAGTTATGTCAATGTCCGCACGCTGGAGGAGATCGACCGCCAGTTTCTGGTGGAACGCCAGCTGATCAGCCGGGAACTCTCGGAAAGCCACGGTTCCCGTGGTGTGGGCATCAGCAGCGAAGAAAACATCTCGGTGATGATCAACGAGGAAGACCACCTGCGGATTCAGGTCCTGCGGAGTGGCTTCGCCCTCGATGAATGCTGGGATATTACCAACCGGCTGGACGACCAGCTGGAGCAGCACTGCACTTACGCCTTCAGCAACCAGCTGGGTTACCTGACCGCCTGCCCCACCAATGTGGGCACCGGCATTCGCATCAGTGTGATGCTGCACCTGCCCGCCCTGGTGCTGACGAAAGAGATTCAGAAGGTCTTCCAGGCCCTGCAGAAGATTCACCTGGCGGTCCGTGGTCTGTATGGCGAAGGCAGCCAGGCCATGGGCGATTTCTACCAGATTTCAAATCAGGTCACGCTGGGCCGCAGCGAGGAACAGCTGCTGGCCAGTCTGCAGGATGTGGTGCCCAACATCATCGCCTACGAGCGCCGCGTGCGGCAGGCCCTGGTGAAAGAGAACCGCCAGCGGCTGCACGACCAGATTTCCCGGGCTTATGGTGTGCTGAGGAGCGCTCAGACCATCAGCTCGGAGGAAACCATGCATCTGCTGTCCAGCGTGCGAATGGGGATCAACCTCGGCCTGATCGACGACCTGGAAGTGCCCACCGTCAACGAGCTGTTCATCCACACGCAGCCGGCTCATCTGCAGAAAATTCGCCGCGAACAGCTGGCCACCGCCGAACGGAATGTGGCGCGGGCGTCCTATCTTCGCCAGCGGTTGAACGCCACCGGCAACGGCGATCCGGCCAGCAGCTGACCGCCAGATTCCGCTGCGGATTGATTCGCTGCCAGACGCCGCTGCCGGGCACTGGCAGGGCACCTCTTACCGGTGGCGACAGTGTCCCCTGGCGGCAGTTTCCCGGCGGCAGCAGTCACCGGGAAAGCGTACGGCGGAAGCCACCAGGAAGACAGAATCTGTCTCCACGGGCGGCTTCCGCGCAGGTGCTCTTCACGCAGGCGGGCCTCAGTCAGAGGGCCTTCGGCCTCGTTCAGGCGGTTGGCTGGCCGGTGAAGTATTCCGGCT
>JAGQPV010000712.1 GCA_020426545.1 Planctomycetaceae bacterium | reverse complement strand
GTCCCGCTGAAAAAGTTGTGTCAATCCCGAGGGTTGAGGGGAATCGTTCATGACCGCCACCGGACTCGCCTGATCATTAACTGCAGAACTGACACGGAATCGTCAACGCTCGAATACGCAGCCTTTCCGAGGCCGCCGGGCGCCGGTTGTTATCCGACTTCAGCGATATGTGGCCTGTGTGGCTTGCGGTGACTCCTTCTGCAGACGAATGGTGAAGGTGGAGCCGGTCCCGGGTGTGCTCGCTACGGAGAGGGTTCCTCCGTTCTTTTCCACAATGGCCCGGGCCATCGACAACCCGAGGCCGATCCCGCGGGCTTTCGTCGTGAACAGTGGCTGCATGATCCTCGAGAGATTCTCCGGGGCAATTCCATCCCCGGTGTCGATCACCGAGATTTCGATTTCCTCGTCGGTCTCGGCCGTGCGGAGAGTCAGTTGGCCCCCTTCGGGCATGGCATCTCGGGCGTTGCGGATCAGGTTGGACAGTACGATCTGCAGCTGACCGACATCGCCCAGCGCGGCGGACAGCGACTGCGGGCACTCCACCCGGGTTTCGATTTCGTCCGGCAGACGGGCTGTCTCCAGCACCTCCCGCAGAAAGGGTTCGACAGCGAACCGTTCGAGATTCGGCAGCGGAAGCCTGGCAAAACTGGACAGTGCCGTGATCACACCATCGGCCTGTCCGACCTGCTTCTCGATCCGCTGCAGGTGTTCCGCGGTTTTCTCCGGTGAGGGCCGCCGGGCGTTGAGCAGGTAATAGACTGAAGTGCGGATCACATTCAGCGGATTGCGGAGTTCGTGGGCGATGCCACCAGCCAGCTGACCGATGGCCGCCAGCCGTTCCACCTGCTGCTGTCGGTTGAGATGTTCCGCCTGATAGGCATCTTCAATGATCGCCAGATCGAGGTCGAGCAGCAGGTTCAGCGACATGTGGATCTGCACCAGTTCGTCGGCCGGGCCCGTCCACCCTTCCTGAACGATCCGTAAGATACCCCGCCGCAGGCGCGAGACAGCCACATTGGTGTAGACCTGATCCAGACCAATTTCAACGTGCCGGGAGCCAACCGCCCACCGCCGGGCCACATGAGCTGCGTTGTACGGCCCCTGCAGCAGATCCCGCAGCCACTGTGTCAGCGTTCCCTTGAGCCGCTCGATCTGTGGCACTCCCCCGGTAATTACTCTGGCCGCTTCGGGGTGCCGCTGGATCTCATCGTAAAAGTCATGCAGCAGTTCTGGAATACGAGGCTCGACCAGAGAAGCCACCGAGCGGACCCGGTGCGTATCGGCCTCTTCCCAGCCGACGTACCGCTGCAGTTCCTGATACCGCTCGTACAACTGCTCTTTCGTGGTCACCATCGAAAAGTCCGTATTACGGCAGCGACAACGCGGACATCTCCACCCCTGTGGCAGACGTCGGAGATCGGGCTCCGCGGAGATGGGATCCGATGAATGCCAGCGCGAAACACCTCCTGCATGATAATGTGGCACAGTCAGCAGCGAAAGATGGGCAGGCGACAGCCCCGCAGTGGCGGAACAATGAGGCGAAGCCGAGATCTGGCGGCATGTCCCGCCGACCAAAACTGGCTGCATGATTGCCTCGCTGCCTGCTGCCCGTCATGCTGGAACCTGCCGGGATTTCTCATTCCCGATCTCCTGAGACTGATGGTTCAATTCTCAGACGGACTGGCCGTCAGCTACGGAAAGGGCCTGATATGCTGCGCTCGACGACGCTGCTCCTGCCATTTCTTCTGCACTCTGTTCTGACGGTGACTGCGTCATCTGCAGCGGTTCGGCAGGTCCCGCAGCAGCACGCGACGATTCAGGCCGCCATTGATGCCTGCGAACCCGGTGACACGGTCCTTGTGGCGGCCGGGCAATACCGCGAACGCATCCGGCTGCAACCTGGAATTACGGTTCGCAGCGCCGGCGACCAGTCACGGGGAAAGATCGGGCTGAGCCGCGCCGAGTCGACTGTTCTGGACGGTAGCGGAGAAGGTGACCATGCGGGCGTCATACTGGCGGAGAAGAGCACGCTCGACGGATTTACCGTGACCCGGGTTGGCCACTACGATCAGACCGTATGGCAGAAGCATTTCGACACACACGGGGAAGAACTGGCCGACGAAGACGGTTCGGTGCAGGAAGGTTCCATCCCCGCGATCAGCGTGCCGGCGGTGAACTGCACGGTGATCAATAATCTCGTACATCACAATGGCAATGTGGGAATTGCGGTGACCGGCGATCCGGACCATCGTGCGAATCCACTGATCGAGGACAACTTCTGCTGGCGGAATATGGGCGGGGGCATCGGTGCGGCTGAAGAGGCAGAGCCACTGATTCGCGGGAACACCTGTTTTGAGAACCTGCGGGCCGGCATCGGCTGCCGCAATGCGAATCCTCTGATCGTGGACAATATCTGCCATGGGAACGTGCGGGCCGGAATCGGATGTCGGGAAGGAGCGCGGCCCGTCATCCGCGGGAACCACTGCCATAAGAACCGGCGGGCCGGCATCGGCATTCGGATGAAGGGCACGTCCCCGGTCGTGGAGGACAATGAGTGCTCGGATAATGAGATGGCCGGCATTGGCTGCCGGGACAGTTCCGAACCGGTCATCCGCCGCAACCGCTGCTTCCGAAATCTACTGGCGGGAATCGGGTGCGATGGAGCCCGCCCCCTGATCGTCGAAAACGAATGTCGTGAAAACGCGCGGGCCGGGATCGGTATGCGGGGAAAGGCCGATGCCATCCTTCGGAGAAACCGGTGCATCGGGAACAAGCTGGTCGCCATCGGCGTGACCGAAGGCTCAACCGCTGTGATCATCGACAATCATCTGTCCAGAACTGGTGGTGCCCCACCTGTTATCGCCGTGAAGGACAGTTCCACCGCCCGGATTCTGCACAATCAGATCTCCGGCGGTGGAGTGGCTGCCGTACTGGTGCAGGGCACCGCGACTGTCAGTGGCAACACGTTGACCGGCAGCGGGGACAGGCAGGGGAATGCCATCTGGGTCTGGGCCGAATCCACTGTCACAGTCTCCAG
>JAGQPV010000711.1 GCA_020426545.1 Planctomycetaceae bacterium | reverse complement strand
CTTCCGCTTCTTTCAGAAAATGATCGCCTTCCGTAAATGTCATCCCTCGTTGTCCCGTTCGCGTTTCTGGCGGGACGATGTGGCGTGGTATGGCACCGACCGGCCCGTCGATTTCTCTGCTGGATCGAAACAGCTGGCCTTTGTGCTGCATGGTGCCACTGAGCAGGACGTGGATATTTATGTGCTGATCAATTTCGGGGTCGGAGGAGTCCGGTTCGGGCTGCACGAGGGAGATTCCGGAGAGTGGAAGCGGGTCATCGATACTTCGCGAGCCTCACCCGCGGACATCTGCGATCCCGGCGAGGAAGTCCCCCTGCGTTCCCATTACTGTTATGTCGAATCGCGATCGGTGGTCGTGCTGATACGCTGACAGGGTGCAGCAGAAGGGCGGGCGGCTGACTGTCAAACCAGTCGCGGAACAGCTGGAGGCAATCCGCTGCAGCGTGCCGGATTCCCCTCAGACAGCGAGTGAAGCCAGCGGAGTCGGGAGCCAATGACTGTCAAGCGACGGATCGTCATCGTCGATGACCACCCCATGGTCCGTGAGGGACTTAAGGGGCGGCTTTCCCTTGAGCCGGACCTTGAAGTCTGTGGCGAGGCGGAGGAGGTGGTCTCGGCAGTGCAGCTGATCGAGCAGGCTGCGCCCGACCTGGCGGTGGTTGATGTCTCGCTGGGCAGCGGCAGTGGAATCGATCTCATCAGACGGCTGCGTGCCCGTGACTGTCAGGTCCCGGTGCTGATGCTCTCCATGTATGAGGAAAACCTGTACGCCGATCGCGCGTTGCGGGCCGGCGCGATGGGTTATGTGAGCAAGAATGCGAGTTCGAAGACGATCATCGATGCCGTGCGGCATGTGCTGTCGGGCCGGATGTACCTCAGCCCGGAATACTCCGAGCTGCTGGCCCATCGGATTGCCCTGGGCCGCGAAGGCCTGTCCGATGACCCGGTGACAGCGCTTTCCGACCGCGAACTGGAAGTTTTCCGGCTGATCGGCTCCGGCCGGACCACCGCGGAACTGGCCAGCGAACTGCATCTGAGTATCCACACGGTCGAAACACACCGCCAGCGAATCAAGAGCAAGCTGGAACTGCAGTCGGCTGCCGCCCTCAGTTGTGCTGCTGCGCAATGGGTGCTGGAAAATGGCTGAAAAACCGGGCGGCAGAGCCACGTCGGCAGCCCCACACTGCCGACGCGCCCGGCCTCTGCCGTTCCGGCCTCTGGTACCGGGACGGCATGATTCAGGAACGTCCAGACCGGGCGGTCGGACTCAGCGGCGATGCGGCCCTGGCATCTGCCGACCAGGGGGCGAAGAGTTCTACGGTGCAATCATCAGTTCATTGAGAATGTGACGCACTCCACCGACCTGTCTGGCCGACTCCTGAGCCAGCTGTTTTGCATGCCAGTTCGGGGCCTCTCCCCTCAGGCAGACCACGCCGTCTCCGCAGGCAACCGTGAATCGGCCGGGGACGAGGCGTCCCGTCTGCAGCACCACCTGCCGAACCTGCTCGGCAAGCTGCTGATCGGGAAAGTCCAGAGACAGGGGATCGCCTGCCGAATTCGTAGCGTCAGTCAGACGTTGCGGGACGATAAGGCGGCTGACCTGCTCGGTAGCCATCAGCGTCTCTCCAACATGACCGGTTGAAGCTGCCACACCGGCCTGAACAACTGGCTGGAAACCACGAGCAACCTGCTTCATCGAGGCACCCCGGATTCAAGACGCCCTCCCCAACGGGAGAGCCGGGTTTTGCAGGCAGGTTCGCAGCAGAGTGGTTCGCCTGCCTGTCGATTAGCCAGCCTGGATTTTCTTCAGCCCGTGCGCCGCTGTCGTCCCTGATTCTGCTGACTCCGCTGTAGTGGAATCCGCCACACGAACGAACACTGGCGCAAGGGCGCAATGTTCTGCTGCCGGGAGTTCAAGTGACGCAGGTCGGTCAGCGAACACTCCCGCCTGGCAGCAGGATCACGAACTCGGCGCCGGGAGCGGATGACTCGGCAACGGAGATGGTCCCGCCGTGAGCCTCCACGATCCGCCGCACGATCGCCATGCCCAGACCGGTCCCGCTGTGCTTCGTGGTGAAGAAGGCCTCAAACACGTGCGTCTGCTGCTCGGGAGTCAGTCCCGGTCCGTTGTCCCGGACGCTGATCCGCACGGCGGGACGGGAACCCGCCTCGACTGATTCACAGACGATGGAGACCATGACGGGATCAGGACAGGCCGCCAGCGAGTTCTCAAACAGATTCCGGAAGACCTGTTCCATCCGAAAGACATCGACCGGAGGGTCGGCTGGCAGATGGTCGACCTGCTCAGAAAAGGTCACGTCCCGGGTCTGCCAGGACGGTGCGAGACTCTGCCAGGCTTTCTGCCAGATGTCGCTCAGACTGCAGGCAACCCGTTCGAGCTGGAGCGGGGCCGCAAAGGCCCGGATATCGTCGAACAGCCGCTGAAGCCGAAGCGGGACTTCCTGCAGCCGTCCGATCAGCATCAGCGCCCGCTCCCGGTCGTCGAGTACGCGGGGAAGAGCTTCCAGTCCCAGCTGCAGCCCGTGCAGTTCGTTACGGGCCTCGTGCGAGATGGCTGTGACAGTCTGGCCGATGGCCGCCAGGCGTTCGGACTGGACCAGCCGTGCCGCCATCGCCCGACGTTCCGCCAGACGTCTGAGGCTGGCACGAAGAGCGTCGGGGTTAATCGGCTTGAGCAGATAGTCGGTCGCGCCCTGCTGCATCACAGCGATCGCGCTGTCCAGATCCGCATGACCGGTGATGATGAGCACTTCGGCCTCGGGAGCCGCCTCGTGCAGCCGGGGCAGCAGCTCCTCCGCGGTTCCATCGGGCAGACGGCGGTCCAGCAGAATGACCTCGGTGGCAGGTAGCGTCGGGTGTGCCAGGGCTTCCGCCACCGTGGAGGCGGCTTCCACGGCATGACCGTCCAGATCGAGGATGTCCTGCAGGTTGCAGCGTGTGTCTTCGTCATCTTCCACGACGAGGACCGTCAGCGGTCGGACAATTCCCATGGCGGCTATCCGTTGCGTTGAGTCATCTC
>JAGQPV010000710.1 GCA_020426545.1 Planctomycetaceae bacterium | reverse complement strand
GCCGCCCTCGCGTGTGATCAGACGGAACTCGTGCTCGAAACGAACACCGCTGGCCACGGCATCGGCCAGAGCCAGCCGTACCCGCTCCCGGTCGTTCTCATGCACGGCCTGCAGCCAGCCGTTATCGACTCCATCTTCCACCGCCATGCCGGTCAGCTGGGTGAATGCCGGATTCAGCGAGGTGGTTCTCAGGAAGGCATCGGCCGTGAAAAAGATGTCGGGCAGCGACTCTGTCATTGCCAGAAACCGCCGGGCCGCGTTCCGGCTCGACTGTTCCGCTTTCTGCCGCTGAACTGCCGTTTCCTGCAGCCGCTCGTTGGCGGCACGCAACTCGGCCGTGCGGGCTGCGATTTCCCTTTCCAGCTGTCCGGGGCTGCGCAGGGCAAGGGCACGGGGAAGCAGCGGCAGCAGCGTGGCGACAGTGGCCAGCGAAACTCCCGCGGTCAGCGCTTTCATCAGCCCGGAGAACCGATAGGCCGGCCAGTAGAACAGCCCCGCCTCCAACAGATGAGTTGTCCCACAGGCGAAGATGAATGTCACAAACAGCCAGAACAGCCTTGGAAAGGGGATGTCCCTCCGCCGGGTGATGAAGAACGCCAGCCCGATCGGAATGGTCATGTAGGCTACAAAAATTCCGATATCCGAAATAATGTGCAGCCAGCCGACGCCAGGCTCTGCCTTCCAGACAGATCCGCAGTCCCAGCGGGGAGGAAATCCGTCCGTGTCGAACAGCCTCTTGAAGAAATCAATCATCCAGTCCCCGCTTGTCATCACTGTCCGGAAATGACGCGACCCGAACACAGACTCCAGGCAGCCCGCAACATGCCTGCGACATGCCGGGGCTGACCCGTATTTCCGGAAAGACGATTCTTCCCCTTCCCCCGCGACAGGCCGTGGCTGGATCGCCGCCAGATCCCGTCATGGCGAAGCGGGGTTGTTCTCTTTGCGCAGCTGCTCTTCCACAGCCCGCACATGCTCCCAGTTGCCGCCGAATCCCTTCTTTCGCTCGTCCAGGGCAGTCAGTGCAGCCTGCTGACCGTACAGCAGCAGGGTCGAACCCGCAGTAATCTCCGTCTGGCCCCGGGGAGCGCCGACATACGACCCGCCCGGGGACTCGACTCCCAGCACCAGCACCCCCTCCTGATTCAGCCGCAGTTCCTGCAGCTGACGCCCGGCCAGCCAGTCTCCCTCTTCCACCAGCATCTCCACAACCACGTAGTCACCCATCAGGTGCAGCAGCGCAGCGTAATCTCTCAGTTCGATGTCCGTCCAGCGTTTCAGCGCCCGGGAGATGACTTTCGTCATCTGACGATCCAGCCAGGCACTCTGCGCAATCAGCCAGAAAACCACCAGCCCAGCAAGAATCAGACCGATCCGCAGCGGAAGAGACAAGACATCTTGTTCCGAGCCGACTCCCGTCAGCGAGATGATGAGGGTGGAGGCCACTGTCACCAGCCCCGCATTGCCCAGCAGCATCAGCAGCATGATGATCCGCCGCCGGACCGGATGCCCGACCACCTCTTCCGATTCTCCCGTGGTAAAGCCGGACCCCGTAAACGCCGACCGGGCCTGAAACCGGGCCAGATCCTGCGACAGCCCGGTCAGCGTCAGCGCCACCGAGGCCACCCGCACAATCAGCGTGGAGATCACCAGGACCACGGCCAGCGAGATCAGAGAAACCATGGGGAGCACTCTGCAACAGGAACTGGTGGAAAGGACTGAGGGCCCGGCAGCGGTCTGACCGTCCCTGCTGGACACTGTATTGAGAAACCTGATTCGGAAGCCTGATGTAGCGAAGAGAAATTCCTGCTCCGGTCAATGGATGGCTGACGCACCGGCCCCTCGAAACGCAGAAACATGGCGGCTGTCCGGCGATAAGGCACCCTGACTGATGCGCTGCCAGTCCGCCCCCGACCGCTGGTCTGCTGGTTCTCCGGAGCCCCGACCGTTGTGCGGAAAATCTGCTGGATTTCAGAACCTTTCGATCTTTCTTTCACAGATTGGCCCGTCGGGCACATCACTTGCAACAGGTCCCACTCAGCCCGGCCATCGCAGCGATGCCGGCCACAGCCGCCAGCAGGGGCTGACGGCAGATTCAACGGGATCCGTAGGAGATCCGCCTGAGAGACTGCTCGGAAACGACCGTCACCGCAACCGGTGGGAAACGTTTCACTGACCACCGGGCGACGTGTTTTTCGTGGCGACGAACTCCGACTCAGACACTCACTGTGAGACAAGGAACGATCGATGTGGAATCTCTGGGAGTTGAAGCGGTGGCATTCGCAGCGGTCCGGCAGCACTCAGAATGTGCCGGCACAAACTCATTCAGGGAACGGATTCGGAACCGCCGTAGCGTCGGACCCGACGCGTGACCCGGCCGGTCTGGATGCTGATGGTGAAAACGTGCGGACCCACTGTGGAGAATACGTTCCTTCCCGCCAGGATATCCAGCGGGAATGTGCCCGAATCCAGGCCGGCTGGTCAGATGCCGAACGACGGGTTCGCGGTGGAGCCAGAAACCGGGCCGCCGTTCGCTGGCAGGTTCCTCAGGTGCATGTGAACGTTCCCGGCTGAACGACTTCAGGGTCGAAACGGCGGTCTGCAGGCGGGCTCCGCATGAGCATCGACCTGGCAGACCGCCCCGACCCGCCGTCTGAAGCCCGACGGCCCGCAGCAGGGCTCCGGCCCACTTCAGAATTGCTGCCGTGCGGCGGAACTCACAGCGCAGGCGAGCAGTCCGCCAGGTCGCTGCGGAAATCCCGAAGTGCGAAAAACCATCTGAAAAGCCAGAGACAGACTGCCGGCGTCAGGCCCTCCGGCTCTATAATCAGACCCAGAGGCCGGGTAGCTCTGGCTGCCTTGTACAGCCCTCCTGCCGGGTATCGGACGTCCTGGTATTGATCGTCCCTGAACGGGGGCTGATGCTGACATGAGGCTGTCGCCCACATGAGGGCAGGCCCCGGGATTTTCTCTCATGCCGCAGGAAGTCCAGAAATTCTCCACCGCTCGCTGCACACCTGGCTGACCAGTCACTGGGACCG
>JAGQPV010000709.1 GCA_020426545.1 Planctomycetaceae bacterium | reverse complement strand
ACGGAAGCCGACCAGGATGATCTGGAGGATGATCGCGATTTTCTGGCTGCGGTGGCCTACCGCAAGTATCAGAAATCACTGCGGGCCGCGGGAGCCGTCGATTTTGACGACCTGCTGCTGCTGACCCTGCAGCTGTTCCGGGGTTTCCCCGAAGTCCTGGCCCGGCAGCAGCAGCGGTTCGATCATGTGCAGATCGATGAATACCAGGACACCAACGCCATTCAGTTCGAGCTGATCGATCAGCTCGTCCGCCCGCATCAGTCGCTGTGTGTCGTGGGCGACGACGATCAGTCGATTTATGGCTGGCGGGGGGCGGAAGTCGAACACATCCTCGGCTTCCAGAAGCATTTCCCCGGCGCGAAAGTGGTTCGCCTGCAGGACAACTACCGCTGCACCGACCAGATTCTCGAACTGGCCAATACGCTGGTGCGGCACAATCGCAGCCGGCACGAAAAAACCCTCGTCTCGCACCGTCCCAGCCGGACCGACGTGCGTTCCATCTCCTTCGATTCCGAAGTGGCCGAAGCAGAGCATGTGGTGCGGGAGATTGCCCGCGAAGTCCGCGAGCAGCGGGCCGCACCGGGAGATTTCGCCATTCTGTATCGCACCAACGAACAGCCCCGCGTATTCGAACAGGAACTGCGGCGGCAGAACATTCCCTACCTGCTGCAGGGCGGGCAGTCCTTTTTCGATCGCCGGGAAATCCGCGATATTCTGGCGTACCTCAAGGTCATCGCCAGCCCGGCCGACGAAATGTCGCTGCTCCGCATTATCAACACTCCGGCCCGGGGGATTGGTCAGTCCACCGTCACCAAACTGCTGGAGCAGGCAGTGGCCCGGGGCTGCAGCCTGTGGGATGTGATTCCCGATGCCGTGGCCGCCGGGACAATTCCGCCGAAGATCGTCTCAGCTCTGAACACGTTCCGCGGCCTGCTGGAACGCTACCGCCAGAAATTTCAGGCAGAACCCTCCCGCATGGCCGATCACGTCCAGTCGCTGCTGGATGAGATCGACTACGAATCGGAAATCGGCCGGCAGTACAAGGAACCGGCCATGCAGCTGGCCCGTTCGGCCTCGCTGGGGCAGATTGTGGATGCCGTCCAGCAGTTTGTCGATCAGACCAACCGTCCCGATCTGATCGGTTTTCTGGAGGAAACCGCCCTCGATGGCCGTGACGAACTGCATTCCGAAAGCCGCGAGGAGAACGTGAACGCGGTGCGGATGATGACCCTGCACAGCGCCAAAGGGCTCGAATTCCCCAACGTGTATCTGGTCGGGATGGAAGAGGGGCTGCTGCCTCATCGCCGCTCCCGCGATGAAGGCACCGAATCCGCCATCGCCGAAGAGCGCCGCCTGTGCTACGTCGGCATTACCCGGGCCCGCGATCAGCTCACATTGACCCGCGCCCGCACCCGCATGAAATGGGGCAAGAAGAAGCCCACGCTGCCCTCGCGGTTCCTGTTTGAGATGCGGGAGGAATTCACGGGAGACGACGCCGGCGACGAGGAAGAGTCCGACTCGGCCTGGAGTGAACAGAACAACGGCGGTGGTTCGGGGGGCTATTCCCGACGCAGACGCTGAACTCTCGGGTTTGCTCCGTTTCGAACACCTGCATCGTCTGGCCCAGTGCTGGTCCGTGCAGGTGTTTTGCGTTGATGGTAGAAGATTCCGCTTTCATGTGAGGACAGAGCGAAACCACAGGGAACAGATTGCCAATTCTCTGATGGGTGGTTATCCTGGAACCGAAGTACATTAGATGTGCAACGGGTGTGCCTGTTCGGAATGTCAGGCCCCTTTTTGTGGCATCTGTCTGAGCTGAAAGCGACTCTCAGGCAGAAGTGCCGGTTGCCCCGGTGACCTGTCCGGTCCACGTTCTGCGAAATCAGTGACAGCTCGGAGTCGGTCGCCACTGTTCTGGCAGGCCGGGGAGATTTCTGGCACGGGAAGAATTCAACCGTTAATTCGGCGTGCAGCCGGGAAGCTCCCGTTTCGTTCCAGATAAGGAGTGACTGTGATTCTGCGGTGTCTGCATGTGGTCTGTTGTGCGGTCGTGGTCTGTTCCTGCGGGAGCGGGCTGAGCGCAGTCGGTGCTGAGCGACCCGCCATCGTGCCCGAGCGAATCACGATCGACCGGCCTGAAGCAACCGAACAGCTGCTCCTCTGGAAAACCGGCACGGCAGACCGCCAGGTCGATGCGACCCGCGAAGTGAAATGGACCACGGTCCCGGAAGGCATCGTGCGGGTCGATACCCGCGGCCGGGTGATTCCGGTCAGCGATGGCGAGGCCCGGATTCAGGCCACCGGCGAGGGCATCAGTCTCAGTATTCCCGTGACGGTCAGCGGTTTCGCCCGGGCTGAACCGGTTTCCTTCCGCGAGGAAATCATTCCCATCCTCACCAAGGCCCGCTGCAACTCGGGCGGCTGCCACGGCAAGGCGGAAGGCCAGAACGGGTTCCGTCTCAGCATTTTCGGATTCGATACCGAAGCCGACCACGCGGCTCTGCTCAAGGAAAGTCGCGGTCGCCGCGTTTCCGTGACGTCTCCCGATGACAGCCTGCTGCTGCTGAAAGGCTCGGCCCGGGTGCCGCACGGTGGTGGTCGCAAGATCGAGCCGGGCAGCCTGCGGGATCGTCGGCTCCGCCGCTGGATTGCCGAAGGGGCGCGGTTTGACGCTCCGACGGAGGAAACCAGCACCGTCCAGTCAATCGAGATCGAACCGGCAGATCAGTCGCTGCTGGCGGGAGAGACGCAGCAGATTCGCGTCGTGGCCGTCGATTCCACGGGAAACCGTCATTGCGTCACTGCGGAAGCGGAATTCGAATCCAATGCGGAAGCCATCGCCACTGTGGACGAGCGGGGGCTGGTCACCGCTGGCGATGTCCCCGGCGAAGCCGCCGTTCTGGTTCGTTTTCTGGGGCATGTTTCGGTCTGCCGCATCACCCTCCCGCGGCCCGGAGTGAATTTCAGCCGGCCTCCGGAACAGAATTTTATCGATGGCCACGTGTGGAACCGGCTGGAGCGGCTGGGCATCGAACCCAGTGGCCTGTC
>JAGQPV010000070.1 GCA_020426545.1 Planctomycetaceae bacterium | reverse complement strand
CTTCCGGCCGACGTCTGGCGGGCGGTGCCTCTGATGGCGGTGGCTCGGCTGCCGGCTGCTGCGTCTGCGTCACCGCCGGGGACTCCTGCTGGCCAGCTGCTGTGGCTTCGGATTCAGCCCGATTGTTGAGCACTTCCGTAGTGGTCGGCACGGATTTCGAGGAGGCAGGGGACGTCTCAGCGGGCTGCGGGTTCGACAGCTCGACTGTGGAATCTTTTGCGGGAGCAGCTGCCGGCTGAACGGTCGATTCCGTCTCGGCGGCTGCGGCGGCTGCGGCGTCTTCGGCGGCCGTCACGTCTTCGTTGTCTGCGTCGCTTTCATCTGCAGCAGCGGTCGCTGAGATGACGAACAGCTCCTCTTCTGACTGAGAACCCGTGCGGTCGGTGGCCGTTTTTTCTTCGGTTGTCTGACTGGCCCGTGCTGATTGATGATCTGGCTGACGGGGAGCGGTTCGTTCGGTCCGGTAATCCTCGGTGCTGGAACGTCGGAAAGAGGGAGTCTGCGGCGTCCGCATCCGCAGGCTGCCCCGCAGGGGAAGCTCCGGAGCCGCTTCCGGGGAACTCTGGCCTGGGGTGCTGTCGGACTGGTTCGGGCGGAAACTGCCTGTGGCGGGGTTCTCCCGCAGATTGAGTTCGCGGTCCGAGGCGGAGCGGTACGCCGGGTCGTCGGTTTCCTCACCGGGCCGGCGGTCCAGACGGCGGGGGTTCTCCACGCCATTCAGTTCCCCCTCGCCGGGAATGATCTGCCGGTCGATGGCTGGTGGGGCTTCCGGACGCACGACCCGCAGCGACTGCCCGCTGGAAGCGGTCCAGGCCCGGTCCAGCAGTCTCAGGAATTCCTCGGGATCGCGGCCGTCGAGATTCAGGGTGCGAACCGGGCCGCTGCCATAAGCCCGGCTGCTGCCATAGGCGGGGCCGCGACCATCTTCGCCCAGCTGGGTCAGCAGAGAACGGACCTGAGTCAGCTGCTCGGCGGAGCCCCGCACGATCAGCCGGCGTCCGAGGACATCGGCTTCCACGACGGGAGCCTGCTCGCCATCTGCCATGAACAGCGACCGCAGCGTGCCGGCTGCACCAATGGGGTCCAGCTGGCTCAGGGGCAGCACTGCGACTTCCCGTGCGCCCCCGGCGGCGTCACCATCCAGCTGGCGAATCAGCCGTTCGATTTCGATGTGCTCCGCCGGTGTGGCGAAAATATGAATCCGCCGGGCACGACCGTCTTCGTTCACCACCAGGCCGGGCAGCAGGGCGTTGATTGTTTTGGTGACTTCGCGGGCATCGGCGGAGGTCACCGAATACACCTTCAGCCGGGGCTCCGTGTCGAGCGGTTCCGTGATGGTCAGTCCGGCACCGTTTCCGCCGCCATCGAGGGATTCAATGACCGCCTCGACAATGGCCATCTGCCGGTTGGTGGCGGTGACCAGCAGGCTGTTGCTCCGCCGATCGATGGCCACAGCCGCTTTGGAGGTGCTGGAGGTTGAACTGGAAGACGAGGAGGACTGGCTGCTGGAGTCGGAATCTCCACCGCGAGAACCAAACCGGGAGCGGTACGAGCGATAACGGCTGCTGCGGTCCGAGGCTGCACTCACGTTGGGTACAGCGGTTGCAATGCCCAGCATGGTTTTGATGATTTTTTCGGCATCGGCGGCGGGAACGTTTCTCAGGGGGAAGGCCCGGAACACGACCGTTTCGGGATCGGCCACGCCTTCTCCGCCGAACAGGCGGACAATCTGCCGCAGGTTGCGTCCGACATCGGTGACAGACAGCGCATTGGAGGTGGCGAGAGCGGCCACTTTGCCCTGCGGGCCGAGCAGTTTTTCGACTTCGGCGGCAGCCTTTTCGGCTTCTCCCCCCTGCAGCGGAAGGACGATGCTCAGCAGTTCGTGGTTGCCCCTGTTGTTCAGCTCTTCGAGGCTGACACTGGGCACGAGGTTGGGCGGCACGCCGTTTTCAATGCTGACCGCGGTGAGAAACCGGTCGCGGCGGACCAGCAGAAAGCCGCGGGGCAGCAGGTAGCCGTTCAGCACATCGAGGGCTTCCTCCGGGGTGTAGCTGCTGGTGTCGTAATAGGTGAAGGTGCCGGTGGGCACGGCGTTGAGGTCGAGCGTCAGCCCGGCAGTTTCCGCAAACAGCCGCAGAACATCCGCCCAGGGAGCCTGGCGGAAATTGAACGACATCGTGCCTTCCCGGGGAGCGGCTGGCCCGGCAGCTGCTGATTCCGCGATGGACGGGGTGCCTGCCGCGGTTCGTGGCCCGGCGGAAGCACCGAACGAGGCTACGGGGTCTCCGGCGGGTTCTTCGGACTGGCTGCCAAACTGCGACGGATCGGCCAGAGCGCGGACCTGGGGAGCGGCTGGCGTGGACGCAGCAGTGGCAGCGGAGGTGGAACCTGCGGTGTCGCCTGCTCCGTCTGCCGACAGCTTCTGCCAGGTGGCCAGCTGCGCTTCTCCCAGCACGGCCAGCAGCTTCGTGTTCCACTGCTGGCGGCTTTCTTCCCGCTGCTTCTCGCGGTCTTCCCGGCTGAGATTTTCATCCCGGGGACCACGGAACTGCTCCTGGATCTCTCCCTGCCGCTTCTCGTTCAATTCCTGAATCTGCTTCTGCTGGGCCTCGGTCAGTCCCACGGCCCGGGCCACATCCTGCTGCACCAGGGCTGCGGGGCCGGCTTCGCGGAGATACTGCTGGACGAGCTGCTGCAGCTGGTCCGCGGAAAGCACCTCCCGGACCTTCTTTTCCGCCGCAGCCTGCTGGCTGTCCCGCAGCTGCTGGAATTCGTTCCGCAGTTTTTCGCGTTCTTCGTCGGTTTCGGCCGACCGCATCCGCTGGAACATCTCGCCGAAGGCGGGGTTCGACCTCGAATCAACGTTCAATTCCTCAAGGCTCGATTTCTGAGCCTCTGTCAGCTGCAGCTGCTGCTGGACTTCTTCAGTGCGGAGCATGCCAGTCAGGCTGGAACCGCCCGGGCCACCCGGCCCGCGTCCGCGGCCGAACTCGCGACCGCCGAATCGCTGGGCCATGGCATCCCCCGGAACAAGAAGTCCGGCCAGAAGCACGACGACGACCCACAGGGCAAAATGAACAGGGCGGTTATGCGGCATCAGGAGACCATTCCGGTTTCGCAGTTGGCAATACGGCGGGAACTCTCTTCGGGGCGAGCGCAGCACAGGTCGGGCAGCAGGCGAGGGAGAGCGGCAATCAGGTGTGTCGTCTGGCCGGCCCGTTGATTGTAGCACTCTGACATGGTGAAACACGATCAGACGGGTTTCACAACGGGCTGCACCGCCAGGGACCGAACCCCACAAACTCGTCCGATCAGCATAATCGCCCGGACCACAACAACTGCCCGCAGCCGGTTGGCGGGCAGCGGAGGGCTGTCCAGCCCCCCGCCTGGCGGCAGGCGATGAAAGCCCCTTTCCGTACAACATCTTCCGTCAATATGTACCTCGGAAAATCCAAAAGGTTACATTCGATTTGAAAACGGAAAGCGGCTGACGCAAGTGTTGCAGGGGAAACAGTTTATACAGGATGCGTCAGTCGGCGATCTGCTGGAGGGCTGCCAGGGCCCGCTGACGGGCTTCCTGATGATCGACGATCGGCGGGGGATATTCTGACGGACTGCTGCTGCCGGAGCGGACGGATTTCGGGAACTTCCCGATCCGGACGCCGGTTTTGCCGGCCGTCAGCTCGGGAATCCAGTGTTGAACGTATTCCTGCTCGGGATCATGCTTTTCCGCCTGGGAAGTCGGGTTGAAGATGCGGAAATAGGGAGCGGCGTCGGCTCCGCAGCCGCCGGCCCACTGCCAGCCCAGCGTGTTATTCGCCAGGTCCGCATCGACGAGGGTGTCCCAGAACCAGCGGGCTCCCTCCTGCCAGCTGATGAGCAGGTCTTTCGTCAGAAAGGAGGCCACGATCATGCGGACCCGGTTGTGCATCCACCCGGTGTGCCACAGTTCCCGCATGCCGGCATCGACAATGGGGTAGCCTGTCTGACCCTGCTGCCAGGCTCTGAGAGATGTTTCATCCTGTCGCCACGGAAAGTCGGCGTACTTCTCCCGCAGCGGTTCGTTCGCGGTCTGCGGAAAGTGGTACAGCACATGATGGGCGAAATCCCGCCAGCCCAGCTCTTTCAGAAAGGTCTCCGCCCCGCTGGCGAACCGCGTGCGGCGGTCGTCAATCCGGTCGTTCAGCGTATGCCAGATGCGGCGGACGCTGATCTCGCCGAAATGCAGATGGGGTGAGAGCCGGGAAGTTCCCTGATGGTCGGGCCTGTCGCGGGCGGTGTTGTAGTCCTCCGCCAGGTCTTCCACGAACCGGTCGAATGTTTCTGCCGCCGCCGCGGTACCGGGAGTCCAGGTTTCCTCAAGACCGCTGTCCCAGTCGATGTCAGGCAGCAGTTTCAGGTCGTCCAGTTCGTCGGATTCCGGCCAACTGTCGGGAGCGGGAAGATTTTCGGGCTGGTCCTCGGGTTCAGCCGGTGGTTCGGCCTGCAGGCAGGTTTTCCAGTACGGCGTGAAAACCTGGTAGGGCCTGTCCTGTTTTGTGGAAATCGTCCATGGTTCCCACAGCAGCTGTGAATTGAAGCTGTCGGCTGTCAGTCCCTCGTCCCGCAGGTTCTGTTTGACGTCCCGGTCGCGGGCGATGACCGCTGGCTCATACCGCCGATTCCAGAACACCGCGTTCGCGCCGGTTTCGTCGATCAGTTCCTGCAGGACTTCGCCGGCGGGCCCCTGCCGCAGAATGAGCCGGGAACCCGCCTGCTGCAGCTGCTTCGCCAGAGAGGCCAGCGAATGGTGCAGCCACCAGCGACTGGCCGCGCCCGGCTGCCAGGGAGCTTCCTCTTCCGGCGACCAGATGAAAACCGGAATCACCGGCCCCTCCAGTGCGGCAGCGGCTGACAGTGCCAGGTTGTCATCCAGCCGCAGGTCGTGCCGAAACCAGACAATTGCTCCGCGCTCGCTCATGCCGGTCGCTCCCTTCTTCTGCTCCCGCCGAAGATCCCCGCCTGGCCGGGTCGCCCGGCCCTTACTTCAAGGCGGAAATCTTCTCGTGCAGCCGATCGGCCAGGACCGGGACGGCGGCTTCCGTCAGGCACAACGGGTAGACCACCAGTTCGCCCTGGTCCAGCCGCCCGTGGCTGACATAGACCGGAGGGCTGGCTTTCCGCAGCTGCCGGCAGACTTCCCAGGCCGCTTCCCGCGGGCAGGCTGCTCCGGCGAGGTGAATGGTCAGCGTGGGGGGCGTCTGTCCGTTGTCGGGCAGGTCGATCCGGCAGGTGGCACAGGTGCCTTCCAGCCGGTCGGCAATGGCTGTCAGCCAGCCATGAAACCTCTCGCGGTCGCTGTCGTATGCGCCGGAGCAGAACAGATCGAGAGCGGTCAGCAGAGCGATGATTTCCTCTTTGGACACCTTCAGTGTGCGGCCGATGCCGTGCCGGGGCATGCCCGACAGCCGGCTGCGGTCGATCAGGCTTTCCGGCGGTTCCCACAGTTCGGGATGGTCGTCCATGTCGAGCATCTGCACGGCGGCCGACATGACCAGATCCCGCCGGCCACACAGAATGCCCGTCGACTGCGGACCGCGAACCGCCTTGCCGCCACTGAAACAGACGAGGTCCGCTCCGGTGGCGGGGATGGCTTTCAGATTCTCCCGGGGAGGCAGCTCGCCAGCGGCATCGACCAGCACGGGCAAGTTGTGCTTCCGGGCAACTTCCATCACTTCGGGCAGAGACGGGCGGGAGTCGGGAGTTTTCACGTACAGAATACCGGCCGTCTGCGGGGTGATGGCGGCCTCGTACTCCCAGGCTTCCGTCCGGCGGACACCTGCTCCGGAGACAATCTCATTCATGCCGACTTCGACAAACCGGGCTCCTGCAGCACGCACGGCGTGGTCGTACCCGTTGCGGTGCTCCCGGGCGACGAGGAATTCATTCGGGAATCCGTCGCAGTGCGGCAGTTGCTCCATGCGACCGGCGTCGGTTCCGGCCAGAATGGCTGCGGCCCCCAGTGTGAGGGCGGCGGCGGAACCCGCAGTGACCAGTCCGCTCTCGGTGCCGCAGGCACTGGCGATTTTCTCTGCGGCTGCTGCCTGCAGAATTTCCAGGGGCACCGTGGCCCCGGCGGCTTCGCGGAAGGCATCCAGCACGGTCGCGGGCATCGGTGCGCCACCCAGGCGGGTGACCGATCCCGAAGCATTGATGATTTCCGTCACACCAAAACGTTCGTAGCAGCTCATGAAAAGCAGTTCCCGGTTGGTCTGCGTCGTGGCAGGAGAATGAGGAGTTTCAGGCAGTCGTCAGTCTGATTTATGGTGCCGCCGTTGCGGCAGGGTTCGCGGCCGGCGTGCTGGCGGTATTGTGCTGTTCTTCCGGCAGAATGCGAATGTGCGAGCACTGCGTCACCATCACCTTTAAGGAGGCGAAGGCGACCGCGGCCGCTGTCGCATGGCGGGGAGTCCGTGAGGCGGGAAAGGTGGCCAGAGTCGCGTCGCCCACCAGAAACACATTGAAGTCGTTCCGCAGGTTGTCGTAACCGGCCGTTGTTTCGCAGACGCACATATCGGTGGAGTAACCGGCCAGCAGCACATGGCGAATTCCCTGTGCCCGCAGCCAGTCCCGCAGGGCGGGGTAACCGTCACCGTCGTAAATCACGGTGTCTTCCGGCTGCCAGCCGAGTTCCCGCACCACGGGAATCGGCAGTTCCCAGAACCCGGTGCCGTTGTAACTGCTGCCGGCATCGAGTGCCGGAAACTGTCGGAAATACTCTGCGGCCACGGGGCGATCAGTTCGGAAATTCAGTACGGTCGGCAGAGGTGTGCCCCGGAAGGAAAACTGATCCATCGTGCGGCGCAGCTGCGCGGCCCCTGTTTCCCGATCGGCAGGTGATGGCACCTGTCTCACGGAACGGTACAGCAGTTTGCGGACCGGGTCTTCTTTCCCCGGCAGGCTGCACGCCACCGCCCGCACCTGGGGACGCAGACGATCGACCAGCGGGCGGATAACATCCTTCACGTGCTGCCGGCAGATGCGGTTTTTCTCCGGAGTGCATTTAAAGGCGGCACCGGCCGGTTCGGGGGTGTTCCAGCCCTGCCCGTCATCAATGCCCCACGGATGCACCACGATTACGGCGGTGGCGGCTCCGTCCAAAAGGCAGCGGGTTTCGATCACTCCCCGGGCGTTGTAGCTGAACCGCCAGCTGTTGACTTCGAGGCGGCCCCCGTCGTCTTCGATCAGCGGCGGGGCCTGCCAGCGGGTGGTTTCATCCAGCGGGGCGATGTAATCGGGATAGTCGGCCAGGAGAGGGGCCGGTTGTGCGATGCGTTCCAGGCGGTGTTCCCAGGCCTTCACCGACGGTTTGGCCGGCGTCGTCGCTGGCGGTTCCGCCACCGCAGTGAGTGGCCACGGCAGAGCGGCCAGAATTGCCAGCAGCAGGCAGTTCCGCGAGATGGTGAGGTGCATGGGGCAACCGCTCTTTCGCTCCGGGTGGCTGGTGGCTGAAGGTGGCGGAGGGGATTCGCCTCACGCGTGCAGCAGTTCGCGGATTCGGGAAATAATGGCCGCGGAATCGTTTGCGACAGGAATCGGCCGGTTGGCTGCCGGAGCGGAGGTCACCTCGTGATCGAGGAATCGCTGACTGGTTACCTCGCCGGCCGGATCGCTCGAGTGGTACGTCACCGTGGCGTCCGGGTCTTTCAGCTGGTGTCCGGTGAGCACGCACACCACGCGGTCCGAAGGTGCAATCTGCCCCTGCTCCCGCAGCAGCTTCACACCGGCCAGGCTGGCGGCGCTGGCGGGCTCGCAGCCAAAGCCGGCGGCACCGATCTGCGCTTTGGCATCCAGAATCTGCTGGTCGGTGACGGAGCACACGAGGCCGTCGGTTGCTTCCAGTGTCCGCAGGCATTTCACCAGATTAACCGGCCGGCCGATTTCAATGGCCGAAGCCATGGTTTTCGCCCGTTTTTTCTCCGCATCCTGCTCGCTGTACCAGCCATCGATCAGTGCTTTATCCGGCCGACCGCCGTTCCAGCGGAGGTCCCGGCCGTTGTACAGGTCGTCCAGCGTGCTGGCCCCGGAGGCGTTGATGACAGCCACCCGGGGGACGCGATCGATCAGCCCGAGGTGCCGCAGTTCGATCAGGGCTTTGCCAAAGGCACTGGAGTTGCCGAGGTTTCCTCCCGGAACGGCAATCCAGTCCGGCGGTTCCCAGTTCAGCGATTCGAGAATCCGGTAGATGATGGCTTTCTGCCCTTCGAGGCGGAACGGGTTCAGGCTGTTGCACAGGTAAATGCCCTCTGCCTGGCAGACTTCCCGCACCCGTATCAGAGCATCGTCGAAGTCACCATCCAGCTGCAGGGTAAGGGCACCATAGTCCAGTGCCTGCGAGAGCTTGCCGAAGGCGATTTTTCCGCTGCCCACGAAGACCACCACGCGGAACAGTTGCGTGGTCGAAGCGTAAATCGCCAGCGAGGCACTCGTGTTGCCGGTGGAGGCGCAGGCGGCTGTGGTGGCCCCCGTCATGCGGGCATGGGTCGCGGCGGCCGTCATGCCGTTGTCTTTAAAGCTGCCGGATGGGTTGAGCCCTTCGTACTGCAGCCGCAGACCGCCCGGTTTCAGGCCGGCCCAGGTGGCGCAGCTGTCGGACAGCTGCAGAATCGTCTGTCCTTCGCCAATGGTGACGATCTGATCTTCCCGGGCGAAGGGCAGCAGTTCGCGAAATCGCCACACCCCGCTGAAATCCACCGGGTTCCGTCGGGAGCTCCAGCGGGCTTCAAATTCCCGCAGCGATGCGGGAACCGGGACGCGGTCCCAGTCGTAGGTCACATCGAGCAGTTCTCCGCAGGCAGGGCACAGCGGGAGGACTTCGTCGAGGCCGTAGGTCTGTCCGCAGTCCGGGGCGATACACTGCTGGAAAGCCGCCCTCTGACTGGACTGGTCCGACTGACTGGACAACATGCTGAGGAAACTCCGTGCGGAAACTGGACTGTTGCAGTCCCGCCTCCTGCGGGGGCTGCGGTGAACCCGGTATGAATCGCGACACCTGCCGGAGCCGGGCGCAATCCGCCTGGTTAATCGGGCGTGCGGGCTGCGGTTCACCCGCTGAAACGGTGTCTGGCGGAATGGCTGTTCGACCAGCCGGGGCCGGAGCCGATTGTGACCATGCGGCCGGAACCGTGCAACGGCGCCCGGGTGGTTTCGTCGGCCTCTGGAATCAGTCGGCTCGTACGGGTGACCACCATTCCGGCGTGCCGGGCTGGTTGCAAAGCCCAACAGGCTCCAGTATAGAGGCCGTTTGACCTGCCGAAGTCGTGCACGGTCGTTGTCCTCCGCAGCCCGCCCGGCCCGGTGAGGCCGGACCTGTTCCGCACCGCTTCCGCGCAGCCGGAACCGGCGCAGTCCACATGAGACGACGGGCCGAATCTCAGCGTCCTTCCGCGGTCTGTTCTCGGAAGAACGAACTCGAACATCCCGCCCCCTCAGGGGCCGCATCTTGTGAAAGCCGTCTGTATGTCCAGCGACCGGATGCTCATTCAGGTGGGTCACAGTCCCGACCCGGATGACGCCTTCATGTTTCATGCTCTGGCCAGCGACCGGATCGACACGGGCCGCTACGAATTCAAGCACACGCTGCAGGATATTGAAACGCTCAACCGGCGGGCGCTGAATGCGGAGCTGGAACTGACGGCTGTCAGCCTGCATGGCTACGCCTACATGACGGGCACCTACGCTCTGTGCGCCTGCGGCGCAAGCATTGGCGATAACTACGGGCCGATGGTCGTTACCCGCGAGCCATGTTCCATTGAAGATCTTCGCGGCAAGAAGATCGCCGTTCCCGGCACGCTCACCACGGCCTTCCTTGCCCTGCGGCTGCTGCTGGGTGAGGACTTCGATTACGAAGTTCAGCCGTTCGATGAAATTCTGAATGTCGTCGAAAGGGGCGAATTCGATGCCGGGCTGATCATTCACGAAGGCCAGCTGACTTACGGCGAACAGGGCCTGCACCTGGTGGTCGATCTCGGCAAATGGTGGATGGAAGACACCGGGCTGCCTCTGCCGCTGGGGGCGAATGCCATTCGCCGCGATCTGGGTGCCCAGACCATGCAGGAAGTGACCGCCCTGCTGAAACAGAGCATTCGGTATGGTCTCGACCACCGCCAGGAAGCCCTGGAGTATGCCCTGCAGTTCGGCCGCGATCTCGATCAGGCCAAGGCTGACAAATTTGTGGGCATGTACGTCAACGACTGGACGCTGGACTTTGGCGAGCGGGGCCGCGAGGCCGTCGCCCTGCTGCTCCGCCGGGGCCATGAAGCCGGCGTGATTCCCGAACCGGTCGAGCTGGAATTCATCAGCGGCTGAACAGCCTCTGCTCCAGCAATTCCGGCTCGGTTCCTCCCGGGAGGGACTGGCCGGCAACCAGAAACTGCGAATGAGAAACGGCGGCACGTATGGCAGGCGCGGAGTATCTGAATCAGCTGTTTGGCCTTGCGGGGAAAACAGCCATTGTGATTGGCGGGACCGGAACTTTGGGCGGGGCTTTTGCCGATGCCCTGGCCGGAGCCGGCGCGCATGTGATTGTGGCGGGCCGCAATGAGGAACATGGGGCGGAGCGGGTCCGGCAGATTGAGGAAGCCGGTGGTTCCGCCGAATTCGCCGCCATCGATTCGACCAGCCGCAGCGACCTGGAAGGGCTGGTTGGCCGGTTGAAGGAAGCCGGCCGGCAGTGCGATGTGCTGGTCAACGGGGCCGGCATTAACTCGGCCACGCCGTTCCTCGAAATTGAGGACGAAGAGTGGGACCGCATCCTGAATGTGAACCTGCGGAGCGTGCGGCTGGCCTGCCAGGTGCTGGGCGGGTTTATGCTGGAGACCGGAAAAGGCGGGGCCATCATCAATATCGCCTCGCTCAGCGGTATGACGGCGCTGTCGCGGGTGTATACCTATGCGGCCACCAAAGCCGCCGTGCTGAACCTGACGCAGAACCTGGCCCGCGAGTGGGCGCCGCATAAGATTCGGGTGAACGCGATTTCGCCCGGGTTCTTTCCCGCCGAGCAGAACCGCAAGGTGCTGACGCCCGACCGCGTGGAATCCATCATGCGGCACACCCCGGCCGACCGCTTCGGCAGTCCGGAAGAACTGGCCGGTGCCCTGCTGCTCCTGGCTTCGCCCGTGGCGGGCAGCTTCATCAATGGCGAGAACCTCGTCGTGGATGGTGGCTTCTCCGCCATGACGATCTGAGGCCAGCCAGTCCTGCAGGTCAGGCTATTGCCTGACTTCTTTCTGTCTTCGGTGTAAGCGGACTTCCGGCGGTGGTGCCTGCGCCAATCCTCACAGAGTGCGTTAGAATGATCGCGGGCCGCTGCCGCTGCGGTGGCCGCCGAAATTCGCGATCAATCTGTCTTCCGTGCAGGAACTGTAATGGCCCCGCTCTCGCTTCCGGTCGGTCGAAGGTATCTTGTCTCGTTTGATCCCAAACGGGTGCCGCATACCTTCGCCGATGTGCTGATTATTGGTGGCGGAATCGCGGGAATTCAGGCGGCGCTGGCGATTGACCCGGCCCTGGATGTGGTGGTGGTCACCAAGGATGCCCTGGTGCAGTCCAACAGCACGTATGCCCAGGGCGGCATCGCCGGTGTGCTCGATCCTCTCGATGATTTCGCTTCACATGCGGCCGATACCATTGCGGCCGGCAAGGGACTGTGCGATCCCTCGGTGGTGGAAGACATTGTGCGGGATGCGCCGGACCGGATTCATGAACTGATTCGCTACGGGGCGCAGTTCGATGAAGTCGATGGCCGCATTGCTCTCACCCAGGAGGGTGGCCACGCCCGCCGCCGGATTGTGCATGCCCTGGGCGATGCCACCGGTCGCGAGGTGATGCGGGCCATGATCGAGGCTGTCCGCAGCCGGCCTTCCGTGCAGATTTGGGAAAAGACCTTCACCATCGACCTGCTGACGCACGAAGACCGCTGCTGCGGTTCGCTGGTGTGGAACCCGCACCACGGTAAGACGTTCGTGTGGGCCAAACAGACCATTCTGGCCACGGGCGGGGCGGGCTGCCTGTACCGGGAAACCACCAACCCGGAGATTGCCACCGGCGACGGGCACGCCTTTGCTTTTCGGGCCGGGGCCGAACTTCGGGACATGGAGTTCATGCAGTTTCACCCCACGGTGCTGTATATCGCCGGCAGTTCGCGGCACTTGATTTCCGAAGCCGTCCGCGGTGAGGGTGCCTACCTGCGGGATTCGCACGGCGTACGGTTCATGGAAGAGTACGACCCGGCGGGCGAACTGGCTCCGCGGGATATCGTCAGCCGGGCGATTACGCACCGCATGGAACAGACCCGCCACCCCTGCGTGTATCTTGATCTGTCACACCTCGACCCCGGTCTGGTTCACGAGCGGTTCCCGCACATTGCCGCCGTGTGCCGCGAATTCGGGCTGGATATCACCACCGACCGCATTCCCGTGCGTCCCGGCGCGCACTACATGATTGGCGGCCTGACAATTGATTCCCAGGGCCGGACTACGCTGCCCGGACTGTGGGCCGCGGGCGAAGTGACCTCCAGCGGGCTGCACGGCTCGAACCGGCTGGCTTCCAACAGTCTGCTGGAAGGGCTGGTGTTCGGGCGCCGCGCGGGCCAGCAGGCCGGGCAGCTGGCTGCCGACGAACCCGACAGCTTCCGCATCATTCCGATTGCTTCGGAACAGCCGGAAACCGTCCCGCGGGAAGACGACCTCGACCTCCGCGACCTGAGCAACTCGCTGCGGAGCCTGATGTGGCGGAGCGTGGGCATTCGCCGCGACGGGGCCGACCTGGAATCGGCCGCCAGTCAGGTGGATTTCTGGGAAAAGTACGTGCTGCGGCGGGAGTTTGCCGGCCCGGAAGGCTGGGAACTGCAGAACCTGCTGCTGGTGGCCCGCACGGTGATTGCCGCCGCCCGCGCCCGCGAGGAAAGCCGTGGCGTACACTACCGCAGCGACTTCCCCGAAACCAATGGCGAACTGGCCCATCACATCCCGCTGCAGGGTGAAAGCCGGGCGACATGAACCTCCGCCGCACGCACTTCCGCTGGGTGATCGGGATCAGCACCGCCGTGCTGCTGCTCGCCGGTGTGAGTGTGATCGCGCTGCAGGCGGTGCGGCTGCGGCAGTTTGGGAAGCTGGCCAGCTCTCACGGCGGACATGTGGAATGGGCACCGCACGACGAAATCCCCGGTCAGTTCCGGTCGCTGGTGCCGGTGCCTTTCCTGCAGTCACCGGGTGCGATCTGGATGGAGCAGGCAACCAGAGACGAACTGCGGAGATTGAGCCAGGCTCTTCGAAGGGGCTACGGGCTGACGGATCATCTGGATACCCTCTATTTTCAGGACTGTTCCTTCACTGGCGAAGGTTTCGCCACCCTGCCCGACCTGCCGAAGCTGAAAGTTCTCTCCCTGGAGGAAACCCGGGTCGATGCCGGGTTGCTGCGGGAACTCGATCGTTTCCCTTCGCTCACCTGGCTGAGCCTCTCAGGGTGTCCGGTTGACAGCGTGCACCTGGCGGCTCTGCCGGTACTGCCGACTTTGGAGGTTCTGTTTCTGAATGGAACCCTGGTCGATGCGGCGGGGCTGAAACAACTGGCCCGCCAGCCGAAGCTGTCGGATCTCGTGCTGAGCGACACGTCGGCCGGCAACGAGGAGGTTGCTGCTCTGGTCGGTTGCCGGAATCTGCGGGAACTCCAGCTGGACAGCACATTCATTGATGACGGAGCGGTGGAGTACCTGCTGCAGTTTCCGCATCTGAAGTATTTGAGTGTGTCCAACACGGGGATCTCCGATGAGGGCCTCGCCCGGCTGGCGGTGAAGTTTCCCGACCTGGAAGTATGGGACGACTGACCGGGAGCAGGTTGCCTGGTTTCGTCTCCCTCAGGAAGGGAACGCGAACGGCTGGCGCCTCGGCAAAGCCCCGTTTCCGTGAAATGCCCTGCGCTATAGAATGCCCTGCGTGCGGAACCTCCTGTCGTCGGCTGCCTGCAGCCGGTTGCGGGGAATAAAGGGGACGCTGTTCCTGGTCTTTGTGCATTCCGGCTGAACGAGGTCCGCCGTTGCTCGCCGCCATCTGGGACATTCTGCTCGAACTGGCACCGTGGATGCTGCTGGGCACGGCGATTGCCGGCCTGCTGCACGCCTTCCGGGCCGATCGGCTGATTCGTCGGACTCTGCGCGGGCCGGCTGGTGTGCTGCGGGCGGTGCTGGTGGGGATCCCGCTGCCGTTGTGCTCCTGCGGGGTGATTCCCGCCGGCCTGGGCCTCAAGCGGGATGGTGCCAGCGATGGCTCGGCGATTGGTTTTCTGATCAGCACACCGCAGACCGGTGTGGATTCGATTCTGGTCAGTGCGTCGTTCCTCGGCTGGCCGTTCGCGCTGTACAAGGTGCTGGCCGCTGGCGTGACGGGCATTGCGGGCGGACTGCTGACCGAATGGACCGGCGAACGATCGACCGGAATCACGCCAGCCGCTGCCGCGCCCGAACCGGCACAATCTCAACTGTCGTCCGATCTGCCGGTCCTGAATTCGACACCTCAGGCGGAGGCGGTGACTTCCAGCTGCTGTGCGGACGAGGACGGCCATTGCGGGCTGCCGGCCGACGAACCTCAGTCGGGAAACTGGCGGGGGTGGAACGCGGCTTTCAGTCATGCGGTGGAGATCAACCGTTCGATCTGGCGGTGGCTGG
>JAGQPV010000708.1 GCA_020426545.1 Planctomycetaceae bacterium | reverse complement strand
CTGTTCGGTCGCCGGGATGGCGAGATCACGCCGGAGTTCGCCCGCGTTCTGCGGCGGCAGGTGCTGCTGAAGGACCGTCGCTGGCTGATTCTGGAGCACAGTCCACCAGCCGGCAGTCCTGCTTCCCCTGCCGCGGCACCACAGACCCGGCCTGCCGGGACGAAAGACCACCGCCCGCTGGTTCTGCCGGTACGGCATGGCGGTCCCGTGCCCGATCCGCCGGTGGTCGTGCGGACCCGCTGAAGCAATGGGGCGAGCGTCTGTTTCTCGGCTGATTCTCCCCCCATCCTGCGAGTTCACCCCCGACCCGCCCGCCTTCCCCGTTCGAAACAGCCATCATGTCGATCACTTCGGATTCCGCTGGAGCGGACATTGCCAGGGAGACAGGTGCCCGCCCGCTGGCTGCCTCGTCCGGAGGAGTCGCGATCGAGCTGCGCAGCCTTTCGATTTCAGCCGGTGGGCAGCTTCTGCTGGACGGGGCGGAAGCCGTCTTCCCGGCGGGGAAGGTGACGTTGATCATCGGACGCAGTGGCGCGGGAAAGTCGCTGCTGCTGCAGTTGCTGGCCGGCACGCTCGATGGCTCAAACCGGGAGCTGCAGCTGTCGGGGCAGGTGCTGTTCCGCGAAGCCACTGCGGCCGATTCCGGCATGGATTTCGCGGCAGATTCCGCTGCATCCGGGAACGAAACTGCTGTTTCGCCCGGGGAGCACAGGCCACAGGCGAAGAACCTGCCTGCCCGCTTTTCCCGCACCGGAGAGGGGGGACGGGTTCCCCCGGTGGGTGTCGTCTATCAGCATTTTGCACTGTTCGACGAACTCAGCCCGCAGGCCAATGTGCGTTTCGCCCGCGACCACCGGGTGAAGCACCGCCGCGGGCCGGCCGGTTCTTCCGTCAGTCCGCCCGCCGATGATATTTCGCCGGAAAATCTGCTCGCGGAACTCGGCGTTCCGCTGCGGGTGCGGGTATCGTCGATGAGCGGCGGGCAGCAGCAGCGGCTGGCCATCGCCCGTACCCTGGCGTTCGATCCGGAAGTCATTCTGTACGATGAACCCACTTCCGGACTCGATGCCGCCACCGCAGACCAGGTGGCCGAACTGCTGGGCCGCACACACGCGTCGCATCCCCGCACCTCGGTGATTGTCACGCACGATTACACCTCGCTGCCCGCCATCGCCGACCGAATCTATCTGTTTGATGCCGACGCCCGGAAGCTGCGTCCCGTCCCCCGGGACCAGTGGCCCCGGCTGGCCGGTATGTTTGTGTCGGCTCCGGCTGTTACGAATTCACAGAACACACCGGCCGGAGAGTCCATACAAAGTCCCTCCCCTGTGCAGAACGGGCAGCCTCCACAGAGCAGCGCTGGCCGCGAAGCGGAGGCCTCGACGCAGGTTTCAAGAGAAACAGGGCACCACACAGTGGCTCGGCAGGCTGCCGCTCCTCCGCCTGCTGCATCGCACCAGCCCAACCCCGAACTCCGCAGACCAGGCCTGCTGGCCCGCGCGGGTGGTGCCCTCCTGCGTGGTCTGGAAGGGACATCCAGGGCCGTGGAAGCCATTCTGCTGCTTCCCTGGCGACTGCTGCCGCTGTACCGCAGCCCGAAGTGGGGCCTGCGGTATTTTCTGCACTATCTCAAGCTGGTTGCCGGGCCTTCGGCCTGGCTGTATCTGGCCATCGCGGGAGCCATCACCGGGTTTGTTTCCACCTGGTTCACCTTCCGGCACCTGCCCTATGCGGCCTATACCGAACCGCTGGTGATTGAAGACCTGCTGGTGGCCATCGGGTTTGCCCAGTTTCGGATTCTCGTGCCCGTGCTGGGAACCGTGCTGATCGCCGCCCGCTGCGGGGCAGCCATCTCGGCTGATGTCGGTTCGCGGGCCTGGGGCCGGCAGCTGGATGCCATGCGGACCTTCCGCGCCCCGCCCGAACGGTACCTGCTGACGGGACTCCTGTATGCCTTTCTGCTGGGAACGCCCGTGCTGATTGGCATCAGTTTTCTGACCGCCCGGCTGACCAGCCTGCTGGTTTTCGCCCTGACCCATCCCGAATATGGCCCGGAGTTCTGGCGGCTGCATTACCACGGGAAACTGATGGTGCCCGGCGAAGCGCTGTACGCGGGAACGTACTGGCTGCTGGCCAAAACGCTCGTCTGTGCCGCGGGAATCGGGCTGGTGGCCTGGCATCGCTCCGCCCGCACTCCGCGGTCGCACAGTGAAGTCAGCTCGGCGGTGACGGTCTCGATTCTGTGGTCCACCCTGCTGGTGCTGGTTGTTCAGTTCGCGTTCAGCTTCTTTGAATTCGACTGAGCCCTGGCGATTCCCGCGGGCCATTGTGCGGTTCCGAAGTTCACCACTCCCCGCATCTGGCCGGAAACCCCGCTGTCTCCTGCCTGCCTGGGCCGCACTCATTGATCTTTTGCTCTGGCTGACATAATTTGACGCCCGCAGGCTGCGAGTTTTTGCGGCAGTGGTCAGCCGGCGACAGGGAACAGGGCCCGCCAGACAGTGCCAGGCCAGACTGCCGCACGGAACCCGGACCGAGGATCAGATTCATGTCGATGAGTTATGGAGACGATGCCGTCACCAGCCCGGAAACGCTCCGTGGACGGGACTGGCCCTGTCTTCGCCAGTTCGGTGTGTTTCTTGAAAACCGTGTCGGCCTGCTGCACGAACTGCTCCGCTCGCTGGAGCGGCACGACCTGCGGGTAATTGCCCTCAGTATTGCCGATTCCATCGACTGCGCGGTGGTCCGTGTGATTGTCGACGATTACGAGCGCGGTAAAGAGCTGCTCAGCCTGACCAACCAGACAGTGTTCGAAGCCGATGTCATCGGCGTGGAACTGCCGGACTCTCCCCAGCCCTGGCTCGATCTGTGCATGGCGCTGATGGAAGCGGAAGTCAACGTGCACTACACGTACCCGCTTCTGTTCCGCCGCCGGGGCCGCAGTGCCATCGCCCTGTACGTGGACGATGTGGATACCGGCCTGCGGGTGCTGAGACAGAAGGGCCACCGCCTGGTGACCGAGAACGATCTGTCCGAAGACGATGAGTGCCTCTGA
>JAGQPV010000707.1 GCA_020426545.1 Planctomycetaceae bacterium | reverse complement strand
TGAAGGCGACGTGGGCATGGAAACCTACCTGCAGACGCTCAACGAAATCGGCTACACCGGCCCACTGACGATCGAACGGGAAATCGCCCACGACCGCGACCGGCAGAAGGCCGATATCGGCCATGCCGTCCAGCTGCTGGAAGGCCTGAAGCAGAAGCTGGGCTGAGGTTCGGTGGTCAGGATTCAGGGGTCAGGCGTCAGGGAAGAGTAGCGCCCGTCCTCCGAAGCCCTTTTCCTGTGGAGAGGGGCTTTCAGAGAAGTCCTGCCGAAGTGAAGACCACGCCCGTCGTGCCTCCGGGACGTGCCACCCGCGGCAGCCGGGACATGCCTGTCACTGGTGGCTGGACGCTGAGACCCTCCCTCGTTCCCTCCCTGCCAGGGAGGGACGGAAGAGAAGCCAGGGCCCCTCACCCCAAACCCCTCTCCCTCTGGAGAGGGGCTTTCTGAGCCGACCACGATGGTCGTGCCGGGAGGCGTGCCACACGGATCCCGGGTGGCACTGGTGGCTGGCCACCAGTGGTTCCAGTGACATGGATCCCCGTCATTGAGACCACGCCCGTTGCTCCTGCGGGACTATTCCGGCCTGCGGTCGGGGGGCGAATCGGGTTCGTCGGCCTCGGCGGGAAGTTCGCTGTACCGCTCCGGTCCATCGAGCCGGTCCAGGTGATCGGGCAGTTCCTCTTCGCCGGTGGACAGCGGGGCATCGGCGAACGAACTCCCTGCAGCCGGTTCGCTGTCCGGCGGCCTGCTCTCCACAGGCAAACCGTCCGCCGGCCGACTGTCCGTCGTCTGATCGGCGGGCGGTGTGGCCGGTGGTTCTTCGGCAGAGACATCACCCGTGCTGTCCCGCAGGGGAAGTGCATCCTGAAACTCGATGCGGGCCGGAGCGTGGCTGTCCGGCAGATCGACCAGCGGCATGGTGGGTGAATCGGAAGCGGGCGCCGGTCCGGCCGGGCCTGGCCCGGCGGGAGGGAAGTCGGGCTCACCCGCTGCCTGGAAGTCTTCCCAGCTGGCGGTGGGCACCGCGAAGCCGGAGCGGTCTCCGTCCGAGCGATCGCCGTGCAGGAATCTCTGCCGGACAGATTTTGCTCCCACCCGAATGATCAGCTCGTCGCCGAAGACCCGCAGCGCGGGGTACCGGAAACTGTCGGCGTGTTCGTCGCAGCGGCGGAAGCGGATTCGGGACGGAACCGTGCGTCTCAGGCGGTAACCGGCCGCCAGTCCCAGAACAATTCCCAGCGGGATCAGGCTGAACCGCCACAGAATCAGTGCCAGCAGGTGACTCAACGTGATGACCAGCACCACCGTCCAGAAGGGGATACCGTAGTTTTCCACCTCACGGCGTTCGTCGAGCCAGGGGCCCGTGCCCTCGTGGCCGCAGTGCACACAGCAGTCGGGCAGAACAACGTGCCAGCCCCGGCCTTCGAGGTGCTCGGCCGCCACGTCTCTCAGACCGGGAATGACACGGATTTCCCGCCGGCGTTCCCCCTGGGACAGCAGGTCGGGAGCGTACTCCACGGCGTACAGCCGGAAATCATTGGCATGGGCCACATACCAGCCCGCCATGCCGCGGGCTTCCTGCCACAGCACGCGAAACACACGGCGGGCAATGGCCACCAGCCACCAGACCAGCGGGCGAATCAGCTGCCACAGCCACCGCGAGAAGGAATCGGCCCACTGCACGGCTTTGAGGAACGTTCGCTGCCAGCCGGTAATTCGTCGATTCATGACGTCAGCCACCGGTCAGCAGAAAAATGCGCCACAGACGGCAGGCAGGGAATGATCAACAGGCCGCCGACATTCGTCAGCCAGCCGACTTCAGCCGCAGGAACGTTTCACAGGAATACTTCGCGGGAACGGTACTCAGCCACCGGACGGAGACCGCCCGGTTCAGCGTTCCGTTTTCTTCAGGCCGGCCCTGATGGCGGCCGGTTCGGGATCTTCATAGGGCAGCGCCCGCAGAAATTCGGCCAGGTCCGAAACCTGCTGCGGGCTCAGCTGGCTGGTGCGGCCATGCTGGTCCTTCGGGTTGAAGGTCGTCAGCACTTCTTCCAGCGTCTGCGCTTTGCCGTGGTGCAGGTAGGGCGCCGTACGATACACACCCAGCAGAGTGGGCGTATCGTACTTCGGCCCCATCAGCTCGCTCGGGTCGTCGTTGCCGGTGCCCACATCGTGCAGAGAGAACTTATCGACCGGACCCGGCTGCGAATCGCAGAAATAGGCCCCGTGGTGGCAGCGGGCACAGTCGGTCTGCTTTGAGAAGAACAGGGCTTTGCCCCGCTCGGCCGCGGCGGAGAGCCCGTCTTTCGCATACGGGCTGAGCGGCACCTTGTGCGAGTTGGAATAAGCGGCCAGGGCATCCAGCGGAGCCGACAGGCCACCGTTCCGTTCGCCCAGCGAGTCATTCAGCGAACCCCGCCGCAGGCCCTGTCCCTGCATCAGCGGACCACGAATCGTGTGCTCGAAGTCCTGGACCTCGTCGCGATCGGCCGACCAGTGAATGGGGTGGGTCCAGGCCATGCCGGCCAGCGACTGGGTGTTCCGCAGCCCTTCCGGGTTGTGCCATGTCCGCCCGTCGGGTTCTCCGTCGGGGTGGCAGCTGGAACAGGAGATCCACTTCCGGCCCGACATCGGCTGCTGCGCGGAATAGAACAGTACTTTGCCCAGCAGCAGCTCCTCGCTCAGCGGGTTCTCGGTCACCTGGACTGAACCCGTGCGGCGGAGGCTGGCGGCATCCCAGGCCACCACGGTGAAGTCGAGTGCGTTGTAGATGTAGAAGGTTTTTCCATCCGGAGAGACCTGCACGGCCCGCGGGTTGCGGCCCAGCTTGAGGTAACCGGAATCGCCCACTTCCCGATAGTTATCGTCGATCACATGACAGACGAACATATCGTCGGTGCCGGCAAACACGATGTACAGCCGACGGCCATCGGGCGAGACGGCCACTTCCCACGGATTGGCTGTCACGAGCGCTCCGCGAAAGGCATCCATCGGAATCCGTTTGCGGCGGCGGCCTTCGCCAGCCTCGGTATCGAGCACGGCGAGGTAGGGGAAGATCGATCCCTGACCATGCACGGCGTTCACCTT
>JAGQPV010000706.1 GCA_020426545.1 Planctomycetaceae bacterium | reverse complement strand
TGGTAGATCTCATGGGGACTGCCTGATCTGCTGTATCCCCTGAGACGCACTTCAGGCACGTCCGCAATGTGCGTCTGTGGAACGCTTCCGGGGAATCGTCCTCCTCGTGCCAGGCAGCCGCAGGCGGAAATTCCCGGGGGGCACCTGCCGGATGAGCGAGATGCACCAGATCAGTCAGATTCTGCAGCAGGTCGAACGGGGAGACGCTGCGGCTGCCGAGCGGTTGCTGCCGCTGGTGTATGACGAACTCCGACTGCTGGCGGCACAGCGTCTGGAGCGGGAACAGCCCGGGCAGACCCTGCAGGCCACCGCGCTGGTGCACGAGGCCTGGCTGCGGCTGGTCGATGTCCAATACGACCAGCCGTGGTCGAATCGTCGGCATTTTTTCGGCGCAGCTGCCGAAGCGATGCGGCGGATCCTCGTGGATCGGGCCCGCCGGCGGAACCGTCAGAAGCACGGGGCGGACTGGCGGCAGATCACCATTCAGATGGACGAGGTTCCGGTCGCGGGAGGGGACAGTCTGCTGGAATCGGTAGACGAAGCCCTGGAACGTCTGGAGCAGGTGGACGCCGCCGCCGGGGAACTGGTCAAACTGCGCTATTTCGCCGGACTTTCCCTGAGGGAGGCTGGAGAAACTCTCGAACTGGCCCCCCGAACTGCCGACCGGCTCTGGGCTTACGCCAAAGCCTGGTTGAAGCGGGAGATTCAGCTCGACTCGACAGATTCGTCGTGAGGCAGGTGGTCCGAAAAAGTTCTCTGTTTTCCTGGCGCACCTGAGTGAGAAAAAACGCCATGGTTCTTCGGACCGGATCCGATTGACGGCAGCCCACTTCACCTTGAGCGGCCACCGTGTCCGCCACAGTCCGTGAGGCGACTGATCGCGGGAAGACATCATGAACGAACGAGACATTTTTCTGGCGGCTATCGACATCGCAGATCCCGCTGAGCGGGCTGCCTGGGTGGCGGAGGCCTGCGGGGCGGATGCGGAACTGCAGGCCCGGGTGGAGCAGCTGCTGAAGTCCCACGAACAGGCCAGTCAGTTCCTGGAGACACCCGCGGGCGCGGACAGTTCGGCAGTCGATCGGACGGTTCTCTCCGATGGCTCCAGCGTCGAAGACTCCGCAGGCACTGATCGCCCGTCGGGTGAAGCGGAGTTCCGCAGATACCTCGAACCCGCCACCCGTCCTGGCTGGCTCGGGCGGCTGGCACATTATGAGATCGAAGAGATCCTCGGCCGGGGGGCGTTCGGCGTGGTGGCCAAAGCCTTCGATGAAAAGCTGCACCGGGTCGTGGCGATCAAGCTGATGAGTGCGGAACTCGCCTCGACCTCGCCGCCCCGCAAACGTTTTCTGCGGGAGGCTCGTGCGGCCGCCGCGGTGACGCATGAAAACATTGTGGCCATTCATGCGGTGGAAGAGGAACCGATTCCCTACCTGGTGATGGAGTACATTCCCGGCCGCACGCTGCAGCAGCGGATGGACGAGAACGGGCCGCTGGAAGTTCAGGAGGTGCTGCGGATCGGCCAGCAGGTGGCTGCCGGGCTGGCCGCCGCACATGCTGTCCAATTAATTCATCGCGACATCAAGCCTTCGAATATCCTGCTGACGGGAGGCCCCGGCGAACGGGCCAAGATTTCAGACTTCGGCCTCGCCCGGGCCGTGGATGACGCCTCGCTGACGTCCAGCGGGCTGATTGCCGGCACGCCACTGTATATGGCTCCCGAGCAGGCCCGGGGAGAGTCGCTCGACCACCGGGCCGACCTGTTCAGTCTGGGCAGCGTGCTGTACCAGATGGCCAGCGGTCGGCCTCCGTTCCGTGCGGCCAACACCGTGGCTGTGCTCAAACGCGTCTGCGAAGACACGCCGCGTCCCCTGGATGACGTGCTGCCCGGAACTCCCGCCTGGCTGGAAGCCATCATCTTCAAGCTGCTGGAAAAGGACCGCGAAGACCGGTATCAGAAGGCACAGGAGGTGGCCGACCTGCTGGGCCGCTGCCAGCGGGAACTCGAGCACAGCGGCCAGGTGACCTGCGCCGACGTTGCTGCGGGAAACGCCGCAACTCAGGTGTTTCGGCCACAGACTTCGACAGGCTCTGAATCAAAGAAGAAACCGCTCCGCTGGTTATGGGGCGTCGTCGTGGCGGCCGCGATGATGGCAGTCGTAGTCGTTGAGCAGTCGATTCCAAATGGCTGGATTCGATTGCAGACCTCGCACGAAAACGTGAAAGCTCAGTCGTCAGCAGCATTGGAAGATGAGCTTCGAGTTGATTCCAGCGCTGAGTTGCCCGGCAGCTCTGCCGAATCACCTCTTCAACTTCAACGCGACGCCGCACTCGCGGTCCTTGGCGTTGGAGGATCGGTGAGTGGAATGTCCGAGAACATACGGACGTTTGAGGCTTTCACACCAGCCGATCTGCCGGCTGGTCCAATCGCTCTTCACGGTATCCGTCTCGACGGCGTGCAGGAGCCATTGGGCGAAGTTTGCCAGAAACTGGGACAGCTGCCGGGAATTGAATTGCTGTTCGCAGCTGGCTCCGTTCTGACAGACACCGATCTGCGGCACCTGAAGAATCTGGACCCGCGGGAAGTGGGCCTGCAGTGGACTCGAATCACTGACCAGTCCGCCGAAACCATTGCCCACTGGAAAAGACTCCGCGGCATCAGTCTCGGTGGCACACGAACCGGGGACGGTATCTGTCGTGCCCTGTCGCAAATTCCAGCGATTACCGAAATTCGATTCAGCGGTTCCCCGGATCCTTACCTCCTGACCGATCAGGGCCTCTCATACCTTTCTCGTTGTGACCGGCTTGTCATACTTGCCGTCGATGGCTGCAAAGCAATCACCCCGGCTGGTATCTCGCAGCTGCAGCCGCTGTCCAGTTTGAGGTGGGTGTTACTGGGCGATACAGAGATTGGTGATAACGCCATTGATGCTCTGCAGAGGATGAATCAGCTGCGAATGATTCGCCTGTGGTCTGCAACTTTGAACACGAGATCGGTGAGCGATGTCGCCGCCCTTCAGCTTGCCCGTGAGTTACCACAAGCGTGGATCGATCACCCGGCCACGAGTGTGGTCGATGCAGAACAGGAA
>JAGQPV010000705.1 GCA_020426545.1 Planctomycetaceae bacterium | reverse complement strand
CGCTCGGTCGCGGCCAGGTCGGCGCGCGCAGTGTTCAGGACGGCGGCGATGGCCTTTTGCTCGTCGAGTTCCGGCAGAGGCAGTTTCAGCGCGGCGAGGTCATCGGGTTCCATCATGTTCTCTGTTTTTCTGCCGGCTGTCGGGGGCTGGTGCCTGGCCGCAGGCTGACGGGAACTGGTGGCTGTGAGGAGATTTGAATGCCGTTCGACGAACAGCTGGCCGACCGCGTGCGTCCTCTGCTTTCCACGTTGCCGGGGTTCGAGGAGAAGCGGATGTTCGGCGGAGCCGCCTTCCTGCTGCAGGGCAACATGTGCACCGGCGTGTGGCAGGAGTTCCTGATTGTGCGGCTGGGTACCGGCCAGCACGATTCCGCAATGAGCGAGCCGCACGTCCGCCCGTTTGATATCACCGGGCGGGTGATGCGGGGCTGGGCCATGGTGGAACCGGCCGGCACCCGGGCCGACGAAGACCTGGCCGCCTGGGTGGCGCGGGCGGCCCGCTTTGCCGGTTCGCTGCCGGCTGATTGAAAGGCTGTCCGGAAACCTCGTGTCACCCCGACCACATGTGTGCGGCCCGAAATCAAGGCACAAGGCGTGGTAAGGGGACAAGGATTTCCGGACAGGCGCTTACTTCGGCAACAGCTGCCGACAAGTGGCCCGCATGACAGGCTGACGGCAGTTTCCACAGATTCCGTCAGCTCTCATCGGAACCCCTCAGTTGCCGGCACTGGCTGTCGCGGCGGACAGCTTCTTCCGGGCAGCGGACAGGATGTCGGCCACTTTCACCGGGGCCCCGTCCTGGCGGGCGCTTTCGTGAGCGGCTTCCATGGTGGCGAACAGTTCGATGGTCTCCGAGGGCGGGATGGGATTCTTCCCGCTCTTGAAAAACTTCGCGATCTCGGTGGCCACGCCCTCGTAACCTTTATAGCGGCTTTTGGGCACCTCGCCGTTCACAGCGGCGGGGTAGCCATACTTGCCGGCCTTGGCCACGCCTTTTTCACCGAAGACGGTGGCGCTGTAGGCAATGGCCCCCTTGCGGATGCCGCGGAACGTGCCGATGCGGCCGTCCTTCCAGACGCAGGTGACGAGTTCGGCATCGGGAGTGGAGGCCCGGGTGACAGTGACCACGCCCTGCCCCATAATGGTGTACAGCGTGTCGAAGCTGTGGACCGAGTGCCAGAAGAACTCCGCATGATGCGGCTCTGTGGGGCAGCCGCCATACACGCTGACTCCGGTGACTTCGCCGACTTCAGGGTGATTCCGCATGCCGATGAAACCCGGGCTGTACCGATGCTGCGAGCAGGAGAACAGCGGCGTCTTATACTTCTCCGACAGATCGAAAATGGCGATCACGTCTTCCAGTGATCCAGCCAGCGGCCGGCCGATATAGGCGGGCTTGCCGGCCTTGAGCACCTTTTCCGCCAGCGGCAGGTGGGCCCGGCCATCGACCGTCATGATGATGACGGCATCGACTTTGGCCAGCACGGCTTCGACGCTGTCTTCGATGCTCACGCCCAGTTCGATCAGGCGGGGCCTCCAGCGTTCGATATCGACTTTCGTTTCCTCGATGTCGTCGCTGCCGCCGGGCCAGGCCGCCACGACTTTCAGGCCGGCCAGGTCGGGGTTGTCGTCGAACGGCTTGTGCCACAGCTGGGTAAAGGCCAGGGCCTGGTAGTTGTCGAAGCCGACAATCCCCACCCGCACGGGAGCTTTGCCGTCGGCGGGTTCGGCCGCGCTCGCGGTGAGAGCGGTGACCGACAGCAGCGCGAGGGCCGCTGCGGGGAGGCCCGAAAGAAGTTGCCTGCGGGTCAGAGTGGAGCGTCTCATGCTGTGAAAACCTCGCTGAAGAATGATGCCGGGACGAACAGAGGTTCCTGGGAGAAACCGTGTCCACTGAATTGCGGCGTTCAGCATACGCCCTGCCGTGGTCGGAAGGAAAGTGTCGGGGGTGTCGGGGAAGAGGCTGCAACGGTCTTGAGCCTCCCGGAACGCCGGGTGGCCTGCCTGGAAGCCTGACGGGCGTGGTGAACGGCTTGACATCCCGCTCTGCTGCCTGTTCAATCGGCACACTGATTGTCATCTCAACAGACTGACTGTGGTGGAGTAACATGACCTGACATCATCTATACCCCCATTAGCACAAATGTTGCCGGAACCGCCTTTTCGGTCAGTCGCTCCCGTCACTGATGCAATATGTGGAGAAGGTGGATGCAGGTAATGCCGTCATGAAACACTGCAACTAAAGATTAATAGACTGCCTCCTGCAATGCTCGAATTCTCCGCCATACTCAGCGCAGTCAAGCCCCGGAAAAGAACCGACCAATACGTCGTGCTCGCTGCTTTATACTTTTTAGGTAGCAACAAGAACCCGGTGACGTCGCGCGAGGTCACCGAATTACTTAAACTCCACAATTCAGTCCCCTCAAACGTCAGTGCAAGCCTCCGCTCGTATTCGCGCTATGTTGAACGCGCAGATGCATCGACGCCGATCAAGTGGCGACTGACGTCAAAGGGGATCGATCAACTAAGGCAACTCTCTGGACTTCAACTGACTTCCACCGCAGATTATTCAGAATATAACACCGACATCGCTTTCGTTTGCGCGTTAGAACACCCCGAATTTACTGCGTTACAATCTGCAACTGGCGGCAAGAATAACTGGATGGTTGCCGGCGACGCCACGTACACGCACGTCTATCAGACAACCGAGATCAACACCGACAATGGCGAATGCCTGAAGGTTGTTGGGACAGTAGCTACATCCATGGGGCTCACTGCCGCCGCGATTGCAACAACACAGTTGATCATGCAATTTCGGCCGCGAATAGTTGTCATGGTCGGTATCGCAGCGGGCACGCGGGGTGGGAACAAAGAGTTCGGAGACATTCTTGTGGCAGATCCAAGTGTCGATTACAACTCCGGAAAAGTTGTTCACGAGAATGGAATTCGCGATTTTCTTCCCGATCCATATCCGATTGGGTTAAACGCTCGCTTACGAAGCGTAATTCAAAAATATCGAGCACCAAACCCATTATTCCAACAACTGCGCACATCGTGGAAAGGAAAAACTCCTACACAACAAATACGTCTCCACCTA
>JAGQPV010000704.1 GCA_020426545.1 Planctomycetaceae bacterium | reverse complement strand
TACCGCCACCCACGCGGGCGAACAGAGCCTGCGAGCTGGCACCCATGCCGAAGCACAGCATGGTGACCGTGATTTCCACCAGGTCCATGCCCCAGATCCAGTTCAGAAAACCGAACCAGAGGCAGATATCGAGCAGACCCAGGCCGACAACCACCAGCCCCATCACCGCACCACTGCGGAAAGCGATCTGCAGGCCTTCGTTGAGTGAGTTCTTCGCTCCCTGAGCAGTCCGCGAACTGGCCAGAGTAGCGGTCTTCATGCCGAACCAGCCGGCCAGGCCGGAGAAGATACCGCCCGTCAGGAAGGCAAACGGCACCCAGTGCGACTGGGCATCAAAGCCAAAGGCGACGACCGCCAGCAGGATGCAGGTGATAACGAAGAACACGCTCACCACGGCGTACTGCCGGTTGAGGTAGGCCCGGGCACCTTTGCGGACGTTCTCGGCGATCTCCACCATGATGGGGGAGCCCTCGTCCTGGGCGACCATCCAGCGGAAGAAGATGAACGCGAACACCAGCGCCATAATCGAGGCGAAGACCGAGACAGCCCAGCCAATGACGACAGGCGTCTGGTCAATCGACGACGCGGTCACTTTCTGGACTGCATCCGCAGCCGTAGCAGGGCTGGTGAACAGCCACAATAGGGAGGAAACTGAGAATACTGTCCTGAGTGCAGTGCCGGATGCCGTAGAGCGCTGGCGGGTATTCATCCTGACGTCTCGTCTCCAAAATCGCCTGATGGGCTGCAAAATCGCGTTGTGGGCTTCACTTTGCGTTTGTCAACAGGTGGGTGAGTCTACAGGTCTCCACGGAGGTTTTCAATCAACCGCAAACCCGGCCGACAGGCTCGTGCAGCCTTGTAGCCATTCCCCCGGCGTGCAGACTTTTCCCCTGAATTCGCCCAGAGCCCCCCGCGACCGGGACGCCGACGAGGCTGCCCACACGGCTGATGTTCGCCCTGTTGCAGCAGCGTCTGCGGCATGGTGGCTGCGTGCGGCTGCTGCCACATGGCAGACTCTGTCGGTTTGCCGAACGGACAGGCAGGTGGCCGGGTTCTGGTCAGCTGCTGGTCGACTTCTCCGGGTTCGGAACGACCGCGCCGGTATCCGCCAGCCGGGCCCGGTGCAGAAATGGAAAAGTCGCGCGACGGAAAAATACAAAGAAAATCAGGAAAACTGTTTTCTCCTGTTGTCCTCCCTGCTCTCGAAGCTGCGGCAGCGGCTGCCCGGAGTCGGCCCGGCAAGTGGCCAACGTCTTCCGCAGGCAGAACCAGTCAGGCAGAACCCGGGTGGATCGGCAGAAGCGGCACGAACTGTGGCAGGCACCGACTGCACTCAATCGGCGGCTGTCCTGCTCCCCGGGCTGCCAGATGCATCAGGCAACACTGATTCCAGATTTGCCGGTGCGTTGAAAAGTCGGAACGGCGGTCTAAGATAGTCAGCCGAAGGGTTGATGATCCGGTCCGCACCGGAGAGCGCCCATTCACCAGAGACATCGATGCGTCTTTCCTTCCTGCTCGAAACTGTCGTTCCGGCGACGTTTTCGCCACTGGTTCCTGCCTCATCGCACCAGCGCGTGTCGTAACGACGCGTATCGCCCCGACGAGACATCCACCAGTCGCAGTCAACCAGGACGATGCCGAACTCCGGTCTCCGCCGGTCTCTCCTCGGAACTTCGTCCTGCCTGGCAACTTTTCGGCAGCAGACCACTGTCGTGCTGTCAGATTATCCGCAGCCTCTGTCAAGATGGGACCAACCGTGAGTGACGCCAGTCTTTCTGATGCTGTTTCACAGGCCCGGCAGAAGCTCGATCAGCAGACGGTTGATATCGTCCGCCTGCATTTCGATCCGGAACTGGGTGCCCCCTACTGGCTCGAGCAGGCAAAGCAGCTGGATTTCGATCCTCTGACAGACATCAACTGCTTCGACGACCTGAAGAAGTTTCCGCTGTTCGAGGACGACAACCTGCGTGGTGGCCCGGTCACCCGATTCCTGCCGCAGAAGTGGAAGAACGAGCCGCGGTACGTCTTCGAGACTGGCGGCACGACGGGAATTCCCAAGTCCCGCTGTGTGGTGCGGGACCACTGGATCGACTACGAGGAATTCTCCAAAACCCTGCCGGATGAGCACTTTCCTCCCGGCTCCAACTGGATGATGCTGGGCCCCTCCGGGCCACGGCGGCTGCGGCTGGCCGTGGAGCACCTGTGCCAGCACCGTGGGGGAATCTGCTTCTGCGTTGATCTCGACCCGCGCTGGGTCGTCAAGCTGCTGAAAAAGGGCAAGATCGACGAGGTCAAAGCCTACAGCGAGCATGTGATCGACCAGGCGATGACGATTCTCTCGGCCGGTCATGAGATCAAGGGCATGTTCGCCACGCCCAAGCTGCTGGAAGCCCTGGCTCTGCGGCTGATCGACGAAGGTTCGAGCATCGAAGAAGCCGGCATCACCGGCATTTTCGCCGGGGGTACCGAGTTCACTCCGCAGTGGTACCGCTTCTGCCGCGAAGAACTGCTCGGCCCGAATGTGTACATCACGCCGACTTATGGCAACACGCTGATGGGCCTGGCCTGCGGCAAGCCGTTCGACCCGGCCGACAACTACAAGATTACCTATTACGCCCCGGAACCGCGGGCCGTGGTGGAAGTCGTCGAATTCGAGGATTACTCGAAGGTCGTCGACTACGGCGAAACGGGCCGTGTCAAACTGTATACCCTGACCGAGGAACTGTTCATTCCCGGCTTCATGGAACGTGACGAGGGCGAGCGGGAGAAGCCGCACGAGAAGTACCCGTGGGATGGTGTCAGCGGTACGCGGCCGTTCCATGAGTTCGCCACAACCACAACTGTTGGTGTGTATTGAACCGGGCGATGAATGGCGGCCTGGCCGCTGTTCCGCTTCGGGATGCCCGGGGGGAATGAGGGAACCGCAGGTCGCTCCCCCCGCATGGTCACGCGAAATCCTGTCCACTCCGCATCTGATTCGGGAGAAGACCGATGCTTGAAATCCCTGTCGTCCGCTGGGGGAAACCCTACGAGAGCATGGACAGGATGCAGGTCGTCCATTTTGAGACTGGCGAAACTCTGGCCGAGGTGCACGAGGCCAAC
>JAGQPV010000703.1 GCA_020426545.1 Planctomycetaceae bacterium | reverse complement strand
CCAGAGCCCGAAACGTGAACACCGCTGAACACTTGGTCCTGTCGCTGTAATTACGCGTTGCCGAATGCAGGCAGCGAGCGTGGAAAAACAGGACGTCGCCCGGTGACATTTCCGCCGGGATTTCCGCCGCCAGCCAGTCCTGGTTTTCCGGCAGGTCGGTGCGCAGAAACTGCAGTTCATCCAGTCGATCGGCCGCCACTCTTTCATGGTGCGTGCCGGGAATGACTTTCAGGCAGCCGTTGTGTTCCGACTCGCGCGTGAGAGCGATCCAGACGTTGATCAGGTCGCCGCGTTCAAACGACCAGTAGCGAATGTCCTGATGCCAGCCTGTGTCGCTGCTGAACCCTGGATTCTTTGTCATGATGCAGTTGTGGTGAGCGAGCGGCATGACGACTCGATCGCCCAGTAACTGCTGCAGTCGACGCAGCAGGAACGGTTCCTTGACCAGCGACGCAAAGACCGGATCACGGCTGAATGCCTGCCGCAGCCGGCGAATTGTGCGGCCTCCGACGGCATCCCGGGAATCCGGCGAACCCGGATACTGCACGTCGGCTTCATATTCAACGTCACCCAGTTCAGCACCGCTGTCGCGCGTGGCCACAGAAAGCATGCGGAGAACGTAGTCTTCCGGCATCAGACCCCGACAGATGAAGAACCCGTCGCGATGAAACGCCTCGAGTTCTTCCAAGGTGAACTGATCAGACAACAGGGTCATCGTTGACATAATAAACCTTCGTGAAGGCACCCTCCGCCGAAAAAAACGTCGGGGGCGTACCGCCTGAGAATGGCACATCCGCAGGAACTCAGCCAGCCAGAAGTGTCGTTCGGCCGTCCTGATACCAATAACCGTCGTCGACTTGTGAACCCATTTTATCGCCAGTAGGATCCCGGAATGCCCGAATCGACGGTAGAACGCTTCGGAGCCGGCTTGTCGTCACGCGATCAACGGTCAGCATGTGTTCGCTTGACCCACATTTCCCTGCCGGGTTCGCCCCGGCAGCACGCAGACAGGACTCTCGACATGATTATTGGCAAAATCTGGCGATCCATCGCGGCACAATTCAACAAACTGGCCAACTTTTTCTGGACGGCCGACCCGATCGCTCAGATGCAGTACGAATACGATCAGGCCATTGAACAGCTCAAGGGTGGTCGAGAGGGCCTGTCTCAGTATCGTGCGCTCGTTGAACGAGTCGCACGACAGGTCGACAATGACAAGCGACACGTGGCCAAACTGGAAGCCAATGTCAAGGCGTATCTGCAGGCCGGTGACCGCGAAACCGCGGCGAAGTTTGCCCTGGAGCTGAAAAACGCCAAAGAAGAAATGGCGGAGAACCTGGTCCAGCTCGAAATGCATGAAAAGGCCTACGACAACAACGTGATGAAAATCAAACGAGCGACGGACAAGGTGGGTGAAATCAAGGAGAAGATGAAGAAATACGACGCAGAACTCAAGTTGAGCCGTGCCGAAGCCGAACTGTCGGAACTTGCCGGAACCTTCAACTTCGACATCACCACGGACCTCGGCCAGATCGAATCCGTGCTGCAGGATCAGATCGATCACAATCGAGCGAAAGCCCGGGTCGCGGCGGATCTTTCCACAGAAGGCCTCGCGCAAATCAAACAGGAACTGGCGGCCGAATCCGCCATGGCCGACGACGCGCTGCGTCAGTTCGAAATGGACATGGGCATGATCACCCCGCAAACCGCTGACATTGGCGAAGAGCAGAAGGACCTCGGGCCGGCGCAGAAGGAACTGAACTGAGCCAGTCACGCCGTCACAGACAGCCGGACTTCCCATGCCCGAATCGTCTCGCAAGTCACAACCCGAGTTCCCCACCTGGTATCCGGACTGGGCGCGGGAACTCTGTGAACTCTACTTTTCCGGGAACTCGTGCTTTTTCATTCTGCACGGGAATGTTCATGATCTTGTTCCGTGCCTCGATGACGACAAGACAGATTTTCTCAGCCTGACGGCGTTCCTCGGCGAATTCCTCTTTGGACGCTGGGACATCGTCCTGCAGCATAATCTCAGTCAGGGCCTGCAGGCACTGGCCGGACGTGATCCCGATCGTCATCAGGAAATGATGAGAGAACTCACGGGGCTCTTCGGTCATTACCGCAACTGGTCGCGCAAACCGGACGACATCCTGCTGACGCTCGATCAGATGATTGAACGTTACCTGCTGGAAACAGATGCGGAAAAGCGAAAGCGTCTGGCGGTCGTGTTTGACTACGGACAGTACCTGGTTCCTCCGGGCGAACCCGTGCAGATTTCGGGAGCGATCGCATCGCGCGTTGTCCGTTTTCTCGACTGGGCTCGCAATCCGTACATTCGCCGAGTGAACATGGCGTTTTGCCTGGTCTGCGAAAATCTGTCGGAAGTGAATGATCGACTCAGCGGCAGCCCTTACGTTGCAACGATCGAGATTCCGATGCCCGATGCCGCTGCACGCCGGCAATTCGTTGAAGCACGCGTCACTCAGGAACCGGACGACGACAGTCTGCTCAATCGCAGCGAACTGGTTGCGAATTCAAACGGACTGAGTCTGCTCAGTCTGGAACAACTGCTCTCTCAGACGACAAAGGACGGTGGCGTCACCCCCGATCGGTTTCGTCGCCTGAAGAAGACGGCGATTGAACGGCAGTGTGGTGGCTTTCTGGAATTCGTCGAACCGCGTCACCGGCTGGACCTGGTCGTGGGCCACGAATCCGCATGTCGCCGGCTGCGCGAAGACGCTCAACTGATCAGTGAAGGCCATGCCGACGCGGCACCCATGGGATATCTCATCTGCGGGCCGGTCGGAACGGGCAAGACGTTTCTCGCCGAATGCTACGCCGGGTCGATCGGCATCCCGTGTGTGAAGCTGAAAAACTTCCGGTCCAAATACGTGGGGGAAACGGAAGGCAACCTGCAGCGGGTGCTCACGGTCATGCGCAGCCTTGGGCCGGTGATTGTGATCATCGACGAAGCGGATGCGTCGCTGGGCGACCGCAACCAACAGGGCGATTCGGGCACCAGCGGACGCGTGTTTTCCATGATCGCACAGCAGATGGGCGATACACGATATCGCGGTCGCATCATCTGGATGCTGCTCACCAGCCGC
>JAGQPV010000702.1 GCA_020426545.1 Planctomycetaceae bacterium | reverse complement strand
CGGAAGCCTGGAAGCACTACCACACGGCAATCACGGGCCCGACAGAAGGCGACCTGAAAGACGTGATCTGGGGCTGGGCGACAATTGCCAATCAGGTGCAGCGGCTGGTGAGTGCCGGTATGGCCAATGCGACCCACAAACGGCAGTTCGTCACCGCCCGGTACAATGCGGCCCTGTGTCGCTTCTACTACGGTTTCAACCAGAGCACCACCGCCCTCAAGAAGGAGGAGCTGGAAAAGGTGCTGACCGAGATCGACGCCTTCAACGCGATTGCCGGTCCGCTGATGGACGACGAGTGGTTCCCGCAGTTCAGCGAACTGTATCTGCGGACACAGAAGGAACTCGATCCGCTGGCGCAGCCCGTTCCCCTGGAACGGAAGGAGATCATCGCGGAAACCAATATCCCCGGTCCCCCGCTGAACCGGGAAGATGAAGTCGCCGTGGCAGAGGAACCCGAAGTGGCTGCCAAACCGGCCGCTCCGCCCGCACCGCCGAACTACACGCTGATTTTCGCCGGCCTGCTGATTGCCGTGGTGGTCGTCGGTGGTGGCGCCTTCTTCATGATGAAATCACAGAAACGCGGTCGGCGCGTAGCCTATGGCGCGGCCCCTCCGGCAGCACTTCCCGCAGGCATCGGGGCGACCAGATCCCGGAAATCTGCAGGCTCCGCACCAGCGGCACGCAAACGAACCGCAGCGGCCGGCAAACGACCGGCAGCTGCCGCACCGGGACAGAAGCCCGCGGCGCCAAAACAGCCGGGGCAGAAGCCGACGGCTCAGAAGACAGCGGGGCAGAAACCCGCTGGCAAGCCGGCAGCCGGTTCCGCCTCTGCGGCACAGAAGCAGGCTCAGGCCCGCCGCAAAGCCGCTCAGAGGCAGCCACGACCGGAGGGCGATCAGGGCAACGCCTGATCTCAAACCATCCACGATCACCCAGGGCAGCGGGCCTGACTTTCCAGTCTCGCCGCTTTCCTGAATGATGGATCAGCGGAATCAGCAGCGGTTTCCGGTCGGCGAAAGGCCTGGCCGGGGCCTGCTGGATCAGATGTGACATTTTCGACCTATGGAGAGCCGGCAGGCTCTGGCAGTCGCCGGTTGATCCGGGTCAGACGCATCGAGTCATTTCACCGGGCACAGGAGCAGATCGAGATAATGATGATGAAGCGAACCGTGCCGCAGCCGGCCCTGCTGGCCGCAGCAATGCTCTCGGCAGTAGTGATTCTGGATTTCTCCGCGCTCCAGGCGGACGCTGCCATTGTGTACCGGCGCGGAGACGAATCGGCCATCTCTGGCGAAATCACCGCCATGAGCAAGTCCGAGCTGACCATTCAGCCCAGCCTGAAGAGCAAACCGGCGGAAACAATTCCCGGCAATGAAATTGCCCGGATTCGCTGGTCGGACGAGCCGGCCACACTCAACCTGGCCCGAACCGACGAGGATCGCGATAACCTCACCAAGGCCCTTGAGGGCTATCAGAAGGCCAAAGCCGAGTTCAATCCCACGGAAGAACAGGCCGGCGCCGACATCGATTTTCTGATCGCCCGGTGCATCGCAAAGATTTCCCTGGCCGATCCCGAGCGGCGGGAAGAGGCCATCAAGGCTCTGGAAGGCTTCACGAAGCTGAATCCTGCTCACATCCGCTACTACGATGCCCTCCGCTGGCTGGGCCAGGTGCAGATGGCCGCCAGCAAACTCAGTGAAGCCCGGGTCACCTTCAATCTGCTGGCAACCGCCCCGTGGACCGACTACCAGATGGGGGCCAAAACCTCGACGGCCCGCATCCTGCTGGCTGAAGAGAAATACGACGAAGCCCTGGCTGCCTTCGAAGCCGTCGTGCAGCTCAAGCCGGGTACGCCGGCGGAAACCTCCCGCCAGCACGAAGCTATGCTGGGAGTCGCCCGCTGTCTGCAGGCCAAATCGCAGCATGCCCAGGCGATTGAAATGCTCGACCGGGTGGTGAAGGAAGCCGACCCCGCCGATTCCGCAGTCCAGGCCGAAGCCTATGTCCTGCAGGGAGACAGCCTCCAGCAGACGGGCCAGGCCAAGGATGCCGTACTGGCCTATCTGCATGTTGATGTTCTTTTTGAGAAAGAGAGAGCGCTGCACGCCCAGTCGCTGTACAATCTTTCTCAGCTGTGGGCTGCCGTGGGCGAACCTGGCCGGGCCAGCAGCGCGGCTTCCCGTCTGCAGCAGGAACACCCCAACAACGAATGGACGAAAAAGCTCTCCGGCGCAAACTGAACGGACCGCTCGAAATCGGTCCGGAAGGTGCCCGGCGGCGGGAAATGAAATCCAGCAACGGAATTGTCGCTGGAAACCTGTCTCCGTCCACTGCATATTGTATGTTGAGGTGCAGAACATACTGCATCGCGTTTTCTGCTGCGGGCCAGATCTGCGGGTTTGGCTCATCAGGCAGTTCGGCGAACAGCAGCCTGAAGCCAGCCTGCTGGACGGCAGTTGAGCAGGTCTGGCTCAAGAATCACCTGATTGCGATGCCCTGAGCGGGCTGCTGTCCAGTCTGTCTGGTCAGCCATACGTTGAGTCCATCCACACCCGGCTTCCCGCGGCCACTCGCGGGAACGAGAATAGTCTGACTGCAAGCGGAGAGAGATCAATGAAGACGTATCTGACACATGGCAGCCAGTTCTCGTCTGGGCTGCGCTGGCTGGTAATGCTGTTCGCCGGGATTGGCCTGCTGACGGTGGAACTCCCCGCTGTCGGCCCTTCGGTCGCTGTCGCACAGGAGGCAGAGCCCGCCGCTGATGCCGCCCCGGCAGCGGCAGCCGACGATGCACCGGCTGAAGAAGTGAAGAAAGAAGAAAGCTTCCTGGCCTGGATGATCCGCGCTTCGGGCGTGTTCGGTTTCATTCTGCTGCTGCTGTCCTTCGTGATGGTGGCCCTCATCATGATGAACGTGCTGCAGGTGCGGCGGGAGAACCTGCTGCCGCAGGACTTCATCGAGGCCTTCGAGCAGAAACTGGAACAGAAGGATTACCCCGGTGCCTATGAAACAGCCCGGAGCGACGATTCCTTCGTGGCCCGCGTGCTGGTCGCCGGGCTGAGCAAGCTGAACCGCGGCTACGAGGAAGCCATCGAAGGCATGCAGGAAG
>JAGQPV010000701.1 GCA_020426545.1 Planctomycetaceae bacterium | reverse complement strand
GAGAACAGGCCCTACCGTGTGCCATGTCCATAGCCGCGAAGCGGGATGGGCATGCTGGCGACGAACGCGGAATAACCATGCCCACGCAAGCGTGGGCATGCCACACCCTCACCCCAACGCCCTTGGGTGCCATGGGTGGCTGGTCCACCCGTGCCTTCGCTCAACCGAAGTCGGCCGGTCCTGCGATCACTCAATCAGGCGAAAAGCTTATGAAGAGTCGTTTCCAGTTCTACGAAGTGGTCCTGATCGCCGAGTCCGACGACGCCAGCCGCGAATCGGTGATCGGCGAGGAAGGCACGGTTCTTGGGATGTCGCAGGATGCAGAATCCGGTCGTTGGAGCTACGCCGTCTCGATGAAATCAACCGGGGACGTCAGGAATTTCGATGAGCAGCAATTGAAGCCAACGGGTAAACAGCGTGACCGATCCGATTTTTATTCTGGCGATTTCGTAAAGGTCGAGGTCGATCCGAATACAGGCAGGGGATCGATCAAGTAAACAACTCCCGCTTTACTGCTGTGTCTGTCTCCGCTTCTACAACACGATCAACACCGTGTGCCATGCCCATAGCCGCGAAGCGGGATGGGCATCCTGGCGACGAACGCGGAATAACCATGCCACACCAGGGCGGATTCCCGCGTGTGCCGGGTGGCACATCCCGAAGGCATAACGGGCGTGGTCTGCGACGGCTTAAACCGCGGCGTGGCCGGCTCTTCCGTCCCTCCCTGTCAGGGAGGGACCACAGGGAGGGTCTCAGCATTCAGCCACCTGACGGCGGATGCGATTGCACCACCGAACGGTCAGCCCCTCACCTCAATCCTCTCCCCACAGGGGAGAGGAAGAAGAATACGAGTGACAGCCTTCCCGCGTGTGCCGGGTGGCACGTCCCGGAGGAACGACGGGCGTGGCGATGTCACCAGCGACTCTTAACAACTCACCCGCGAAAACCGGTCGGCCCGGGTGCCCGGTGCAGCAGGTCGGCTGAGATATCCGTTACCCGCTGGCAGCCGCAGGCCAGCATGGCGTTCGTCAGCTCGCCCCGCAGCAGTTCCAGCACGTGGGACACACCCGCTTCTCCGCCGGCACACAGCCCCCAGGCATACGGTCGGCCCACCAGCACGGCTTTCGCGCCCAGGGCAATCGCCTTCAATGCGTCCCCGCCCCGGCGAATCCCGCTGTCCACCAGGATCTCCGTCTGGCTGCCCACCGCTGCGGCAATGGCGGGCAGACAGTCGAGACTGGCGGGAACACCATCCAGCCGCCGGCCACCGTGGTTCGAGACCACAATCCCGTCCACTCCCTGATCGACCGCCCGCCGGGCATCGGCCACCGACAGCACTCCTTTAATCAGCAGCGGCAGCCTTGTGATCTTTCGCAGCCAGGCGAACACCTCCCACGTGAGGGCCGGCTCCCAGGCCGAGCTGTTAAAGGCGATCAGCTCCTCATCGGTCATGTTCTCATTGATGCCCGGAAAGCCGATATTCTGCAGGTGCTCCAGCATCAGCGGCCGGGGCAGAGTAAACCGGTTCCGGCGGTCGGAGTCTTTCCGCTCGCCCAGGTCGACCGTCACCACCAGTGCCTTGTAGCCGGCCCGCTCCACCCGTTCCACCAGCTGACGGGCCACGGTTTTGTCGCGCGGCAGATACAGCTGGTACCACTTCGGTCCGGCGGAGGCCGCCGCCACCTGTTCCACACTGTGGCCCACCGAACTGCTGACGCCGAAGATCGTCCCGGCCCTTGCCGCCGCACGGGCAGCGGCCAGGCCACCTTCGGGATGAAACATCCGCTGGGCCGCCACCGGGGCCAGCAGAATCGGCAGCGACAGCTTCTGGCCCAGAACCGTTGTCGAAAGGTCCGGCTCGGCCACGCCGTGCAGCAGCGGAGGCATCAGCTGCACCTGGCGGAACGCGGCCACATTGGCCCGCAGAGTCAGCCCGTCTTCCGAACCCGTGGTGATGTACTCGTACGTGGGCCGCGGAACCGTGCTGCCGGCCAGCTTCCGCATGTCGTCCACATTGACCACATCGTCCAGCGATTCGATACGCGGTTTCCTGCGGGACGATTCTCTGCTGCCAGCCGGCCGGCTCCGGTTCCCGCCAGCGGAGTTCTCTTCCGCGGGCAAAGTTCCCCCGGCAGCGGCCTGCGGCGTTTTCGTTTCTGCCGCTTCACCAGCCAGACCGGAAGCCCCGGTCAGCGACAACAGCGGAAGAGAACCGGCCCCCGTGGCCAGCAGACGGGCAAACAGACGGCGATGCATGGTGGTGGCCTCCCGGCGGAAAGTATCTCTGCCCGTTCTTCGCTTCTCTCATTCCGGCAGCCGGCACGGGCCGGCAGCGAAACAGAAAATACGAACGACGAACGCGGAGGCCACTTTCTTCTCACCCCATGCAGCAGCTGCGGGCCGGCAGTTTGACCTGCCGGGCAGAGCCAGCGGGCAGAGCCTGTCAGGCGGCCCGACGGTAGGCGTTGGTGCCAGTCGTCTGGTAACTCGTCCCCCGCCAGACTGTCCGGCGGAACCCTGCCTGCTGCAGCAGTGCATCGGTCAGCATGGCCACAGTAATCAGTGTACCGGCGACGTAGGTCAGCGGCCACAGTCCCCGCAGGCCCACCACCCGGTAAAACCACACCGCAGTCAGATGCCCCAGCGCCATGACGGTGCCCCAGGCAATCAGCGAGTTATTCCACCAGGCCACCTGTTCCGGCCCGGCCAGCAGCCGGCCGAAGAGCGAGATGGCCAGCAGAGCGGCCGGCATCAAAGTGACTGTCGAGAGAATCGCAATCGAAGCAGCCAGCCGGGGAACCGAACGCAGGCTGCCATGAAAAATGCGTGTCCAGCCGCGCCAGCTGTCTTTGACCGTATCGTACATCCGCGTCTGATACAGATCGCGGTTCTCCAGCATTCGCAGCCGGAACCCGGCGGACTTGGCCTGACGGGCCAGTTCCACATCTTCACCCAGCTGCCCCCGCACCCGCTCGAATCCGTCGATCGATTCATAACAGTGACGGGACATCAGCATGAACGCGCCATTCGCATAGGCTGTCGTGCTCTCGGGATTATTCACCACCTGCGGACGGAACCAGACCATGAAAATCCACGCGCACACGGGCTGC
>JAGQPV010000700.1 GCA_020426545.1 Planctomycetaceae bacterium | reverse complement strand
TCACCGGGCTTGCCTTCACCGGGCTTGCCTTCACCGGGCTTGCCTTCACCGGGCTTGCCTTCACCGGGCTTGCCTTCACCGGGCTTGCCTTCTGCCTCCCCCTCTCCGGGTTTCCCTTCGCCCTCACCTTCGCCGGGTTTCCCCTCGCCGGCCGCTTTGGACGCATCCTGGCCGTCGATTTTCTCGACCAGCCGTTTTGTGTCGTCGGCGATCTTCGCCTGTCGACGTTCGAGGTCGGACGGATTTCCGCCCCGCTCTGTGGCCGCCCGCAGGTCCCGCTGCGGCTCGGTGATGTTTCGCAGATCTTTCAGCAGGTCGCGGATGCGGGCCTGTTCCCGTTTGATCTCTTCAGACCGGGCCTCGCTCTGCAGCAGCTTAAGCAGTGACCGCAGATGGCCCACCAGCTGTTCCTGGCGTTCCAGAGCTTCGCCGAACTGTTTGTTATTGAGTACGACGGAAATCTGATCCATCTGCTGGGCAATGCGGTCTTCCTTGCTGCGACCAATGGCCCGCACCAGGAGATCGGCCCGTTCCGGATCGGTCTTCCGCATGTACTCCGCCATCTGCAGCAGAGTCTTCTCAAACCGTCGGTACCGCAGGGACAATGAGTCCTGCAGGGCGTGCAGTTGCCGGGGTTTGCCGTCTTCCCCTTCGGCGGCGGAGGGTTCTTCGGCCGGCGTTTCGGCATCAGCTGCAGCAGGGGGCGCGGCGGCAGGCGTGGATTCCGCGGGATCGTCCGCGGCCAGGCAGCTGGCCAGCGGGCCGCCGACAGGCAGCAGGCTGAAACCAAGCAGCAGGCCACACAGGGCCGGCAGCGGAAATGGAAGCGAGAAGCGTCGCAGAATCATGACTGGCTCTCCGCTGCAGATGGCTGTCCATCCGTGTTGTCCGGCTGCTGGCAGCTGGTGCCCTCAGTCGGAAGATCGTGCTCCCGGCAGCCGGGCAGAATCCGGCGGCCGTTGTCGCTTGAACTCGTGCTGTGTCGCCTGCCTGCAGTCCTGGTCTCAATCCAGCAGCTTCAGTTTGCGGATCAGATCCTGATTCCGCACCTTGCGCGTCTCTTCGCTCAGCTCTTCTTCCTGCTGGATGATGTTCTCCAGATCCTGCAGCGCTTCGTGGAATTCTACCAGATCCTTCATTTCACTGAGAATGGCATTCATCCGCTCGAGGATGCGATCCAGCGATTCGATGGCCTGTCCCATCGGCTGGACGGGGTTATTTCCCTGTTCGCTGCGAAGGCGGAACAGGCCAATTGCCTGGTCGGCCGCGGGGAATTCGTCGTCGTTGATCTGCTTCATCGGCTCGACGATCAGGCTGTCGATCCGGTCGACCATCTGGCGGGTGTGTACCGCATTGTTCACCAGTTCTTCCAGGATATCCCGGAAGGCCTGCTCGATCGCCCGCAGTTCGCTGGCGTTCTTCAACACCTGGTGACTGGCCCGCTCGGCCGAAACGGTGATGGCGGTCTGCAGTCGGGCCCGTTCGGTGGCGTTCTCCGCCGTGGAATTCTCCCGCAGTTTGAGCAGTTCTTCCGCCCGCTCCCGGTGGGTGACCACGTCGTCCCGTGTTTCGGTCACTTCCTCGATGATCCGTTCAAATCGCCGGCGGAGGTTCAGCTCGCGGCCATACAGCAGTGAGAGCAGTTCTTCGTTGGTCACAATCCGAAAGGTATAAGCCGGTACGGGTTTGGAGCGGCTGATGTGCGGACCGTTCCGATCGTCGCCATCTTCGGCATAGACGGTCAACGTCAGTTTCTGCCCGACGTTGAGGTCCAGGGGGAGGACTTCGAATGTTTCATATTCCTGCTGCGCATCCCGCCTGAATCTGAACTCGCGAGTTGCTTCTGCCGGCGGCTGGCGGAACGGCCGGGGACGCCATTCTTCCTCGTCGTCGACGCGGAACTCGAAACGGGCTTTTACCACGCCGTAGTCGTCCCTGATGACCCCGTGCACCGGAATGACGGCTTTGCGGGTGATGGCTTCGCCGATGCCACGGAACTCGGCTTCAACGATGGGTTCCAGGTCGGGGATGCCGCTGACTGCCACGCGGGTCGCATCGGCGCTGAAGATATCGTCTTCGTCTTCCAGGTAGATCCGAATCCGGGAATCGGACGGCAGTTCGAACGGCTGAGACGGGTCGGGCAGAGGCTCGCCGGCCTGAACGGATTCCTCGGGATCAAGCTGCCGCAGAATGAACGGCACGCGGATGCCCCGTCCGTCGGTCTCAAGGAAGGTGGCAGCCACGTCTGCGGGGATGGTGATCCGTTCGGGATCAGCACCGGACTCCAGCGCCGTGCGGAGCAGTGTGCCCGAGGTTTTTCCGTCCCGCCGCGAGGCTTCCAGCACATAGCGGCCGAATTCGACCCGCACGCCGACCAGCGGCTTGCTGGCGGTGGCCTGCATGACGAACTGCGTTTCCATCGGCAGGGAAATCTGCGTTCCCTGCACCACTTGCGTATCCCGCTCCGGAATCTCATTCCAGCCGGTGTATTCCGGGAAGGTGCACTGCATCACGATGCGGTCAATCTGGGGAGGATCGACGACGCGAATCCGGTAGGACTCCCGGGTGACGAAGTCGTTCCCGCGGATCCACAGTTCCATGTCCTCCAGCAGGCCGGCGCGGGTGAACAGGAATTGCCGGTCGCCCGTGCGGGTGACCTGACTGGTTCCCGAACTTCCACTGGCGTCCTGAAACGAAACCTGGACCCGTTCCGGAATGACCCATTCTGTTCCGTCGGGTCGTCGGGTCTCGGGGACTTCGATCAGCAGGGTCAGGTCTCCGCCCCGCGGGTGGCGGTATTCGCCGGGACGTCCGCCGGTGGACTGGCCGGAGCTGTCGCGGAAATCACGAATCCGATCACCGGGACGCACCAGCACCCGGGCTTCGAGTGTGGTTTTGCGGTCCCAGTACTCATCGGCGAGGCCGATCCATGCCCGCTGCCAGCGGGCCATTGCTTCGGAGTTCAGCCCGGCAAACGCGGCAATAAAGGCCAGCAGCACCGTGGCCGCCAGCACCGCGCGACGCAGGGGCGAACGGGCCAGCACATCGCCCACGGGCAGATCGGGAGCCAGACGGGAGACCTCGCTGATGGTGCGGTCGAGCATGGCCGCAC
>JAGQPV010000699.1 GCA_020426545.1 Planctomycetaceae bacterium | reverse complement strand
GGCCGCGAAGATCGCCTGTCCGTCCCGCACCACGATGGTGGGCGACATGCTGGACAATGGCTTCTTACCGGGAGCCACGGCATTGGCTTCGCTCTGCAGCAGCCCGAAGGCATTCGGCCGGCCGGGAATGGCGGCGAAGTCGTCCATCTCGTTATTCAGGACGATGCCGAATTCCGGTTCGACCACCCAGCTGCCGAAGCCGGTGTTAATCGTCTCCGTGCAGGCGACCGCATTGCCCCGGGCGTCCATCACGGAAAAATGGCTGGTCCCGCTGTCGGTGGTGGGCAGGTAGCGTCCGTATTCCTTCAGGGGCCGGGTGTGGTCCGGGTTAATCCGCCGGGCCAGCTGCGCGGCATAAGCGGGCGAAGTCAGCCGGGCGACGGGCACTTCGACCACATCGGCATCGCCCAGGAATTCGGCCCGGTCGGCGAAGGCGTGCTTCATGGCTTCAGCGACCAGGTGAATGTATTCGGGCGAGTTGTGGCCGAGTTTCTCCAGGTCTTCGCCAGCGTTTGACTGCTCGCGGGCTTCCAGAATGTTCAGAGTCTCCAGCAGGGCAATTCCTCCGCTGGACGGGGGCGGCATGCTGAAGATGCGGCTGCCCCGGTATTCTCCGCTGACGGGTTTCCGCACGACAGGTTTCACGTTCTGTAAATCTTCCGGTTCCAGCAGTCCGCCCTGCTGCTGCACGGCCTGCACCAGGGCCCGGCCGACTTCTTCCGAGTAAAAACCAGCCGAACCTGTGGCGGCGATTTTCTGCAGCACGGGCCCCAGGGGGGAATGGAACCGGTCGCCCGCCTGCCAGGGCTTTCCTTCGTTGAGATACAGCCGGACGAGCGGAGCATAGGTGGCTTTTTCGCTGTCGCTCATGCCTCGCAGCATTCCCTGCTGCACTTCCCGCATGTGCGGATCGACCGGTACACCCTCTTCGCACAGGCGAATGGCCGGGGCCAGCACGGTGGAGAGGTCGAGCTTTCCATAATGTTCGACAGCATGGCACAGCCCGGCGACCGTCCCCGGCACGGCCACGGCCAGCCCTCCCCGCCGGCTGAGCAGGGCTTCGGGTGCATCGGGACTGGCTTCCGCGGCGCGGGTGAACATATTGCGGGTCGCCCGGTGGGGTGCCCGCTCGCGGTAATCGAGAGCGATGGCCTGCTGTTTCTCTGCATTCCAGATGACCATGAACCCGCCGCCGCCCAGGCCGCAGCTGGCCGGGCGAACCACTGCCAGGGCGAACGAGGTGGCGGCCGCCGCATCCACCACGTTGCCTCCCTGCCGCAGCATGGCCAGGCCGGCTTCGCTGGCTGCGGGGTGATCGGCCGCGACAACCGCCTGGTGATAGACGGGGTCGGCACTGTCGGCTGCTTCGGTCGCCGGCTGCTTCACCGGAGCTTCCGCTGCAGGAGCTTTCGTCGCCGGGCCGGCCGCGAAGGTGGAGGCTCCGCTCAGGCAGACACCCACCAGAGCCGCGATGACCGGGTATCGCCACCAGGTGGCAGTGGGACACGGCTGGCGCATTCCGGGAAAGAAGAGGGCGACCGGCTGGTGATCCTGCGGACTGTTCATCGGCATGTCCTGACTGTTGTGTTTCCCGAGGCAGGGCGGCATTCGGTTCAAATCGTTTCCGGCGGGCTTCAGTATAACGGGGCAATGTGGGGGCTGCTCGGCCTGGCTGCGGGCGGCAGGTTCGCTTACTGTGGAGGGACGGCAGATCCTGCTCCGTTCGCCCCGTTGTTGCTGGAGAGATTCGACTTATGCGGCCTCAGCCTGAACGTGATTCCTCTGATTCCATTTCAACGGCCAGCGGTCCCGGTGAAAACTGGTCCCGGCGGGATGTCCTCCGTACAGCGGGGATTTCGATTGCGGGTGGAATGCTGGCTGTGGCCAGCGGGGCGAACGAAACATCGGCCGCCGAGAAGTCGGCTGGCGAGTCGGGCAGTCTCGTGGAGTCCATCTCGCAGTCGGTCATTTTCCCCGGACGCAAAACGGGCCATACGTGGTTTCATCCCCGGCCCTGTGTGATTCCCGGCGAAGGGTCGCCGCGGGTGTTCATGGCGCTGCAGGGCATCAGCGGGTCGGATTACTTCGGCCATGTGCACTGGACGGAATCGGCCGACCGGGGCCGCACCTGGAGCGAACCGCAGCCAATTCCCGGTCTCGGCCGGACGGAGCTGGATGATGGCTGGTCGGAAGGGGTGTGCGATGTCGTTCCCGAGCAGCACCCCCAGAGCGGCAACCTGCTGTGCATCGGTCATAATGTGTATTACCGGGGCGGACACCTGGCCCGGCCGCAGCGGGCCCGCTGGCCGGTGTATGTGGTTCGGCGGCCCGATGGAACCTGGACGAAGCCGGCCCGGCTGGAATGGGATGACCCTCGCGGCAGCCAGATTTACACCTGCAACTGTTCGCAGCGGGTGCTGCTGGATGGCGGCGATGTGCTGATTCCGTTCACCTTCGGCCCCATGGGGCGGAAGCACCGTTCGGTGACGTCGGTACGATGCGGGTTTGACGGCGAACGGCTGCAGGTGAAGCAGACCGGCAGCGAGCTGACAAATACGCGTGGCCGGGGTCTGCTGGAACCGTCGCTGGTGCAGTATGACGGGCGGTTTTTTGTGACGATTCGTGCTGAAGACGGGCGGGGATACGTCAGCAGCAGCACCGATGGCCTCGACTGGCAGCAGGAAACGGCCTGGGCGTGGGAAGACGGAACCCCGCTGGGCATGTCGACCACGCAGCAGCACTGGCTGCCGCATGCCGACGGGCTGCATCTGGTGTATACCCGCCGCGACGCGGGCAACCAGAAGGTGTTCCGCTGGCGGGCCCCGGTGTACATGGCGCGGGTCGATCTCAACACGATGAGACTGCAGCGGGACACCGAACGGGTGGTGCTTCCGTTACTGGGCGATGCGGCGGGTGACCCCGGTCATGTGGCCCGCATGGGCAACTTTCATCCGTTGAATGTGACGGCGGAGGAAGCCTGGGTGACCGCCGGCGAGGCCCGCCCGGCCGATGGCTGGAAGGGCGACACGCTGCTGGCCCGGATTCAGTGGTCGAAACCGAATCCGCTGGCCGGTGTGCAGTGAGGCCCGCGGGTCAGGTCGGTTACCTGAAGG
>JAGQPV010000006.1 GCA_020426545.1 Planctomycetaceae bacterium | reverse complement strand
AACGAGCCGAGCCTGTGTGGGACCCGACGGTCCACGGCCGGTCGTGGCGGGCGGTGTGGGCATACTCCACCAAGCGATCGGTCCGGGACAACCGGACGCTCACACTGCAGGAAAACAAGGCCCGATCGGTCGTCGCTGGGGAGAAGACCGCACGGACGCCACGGTTTGTGAAGACTCGCAACGGTGCAAGTGAGGTCGACGAGACCTCCCTGGCACGCGCGAGACGCCTGGCCGGGTTGAAGGGCTACGTCACCAACATCGAAGCCGGCCTCATGCCCGCTGGCGAGGTCATCTCCAACTACCACGACCTGTGGCACGTGGAGCAGTCCTTCCGGATGTCCAAGACCGACCTCGCCGCCCGGCCCATGTTCGTCAGGACCAAGGACGCGATCGACGCCCATTTGACCATCGTGTTCACCGCTCTCGCGGTGGCCCGCACCGCCCAGAACCGTTCCGGCCTGGCGATCCGCAACCTCATCCGCCAGCTCCGCCCGCTGCGCTCCGCAACCATCGCCATCAACGGCGCCATCCAGACCATCCCACCCCAAATCGACCCAGACCGTCAGGTCATCCTCGACGCCCTCAACCCCGGCGTCAGGCACTAACGAAATGACCGAACTCAGGCCAGAGGCGACAGAGGATCGACAACTCGCCACGAGCCGCCTGCGGGCGTCCGGTCTCCGAGGCCGCTGATTCAGGACCTTTGGTCGTCCGACGGCGCGATGAGTCGAGCACCTGCGTCGAAGTACCCGCCCATCCCCCACCGGAGGATGATCGCGGAGGTCAGTACCACTGAGAGCAGAATCCCCACCATGATCACCGCCTGGTAGACAACCGCAATGAGTGGGTCGACGCCGGAGAGGATCTGCCCGGTCATCATCCCCGGTAGAAAGATGATGCCCATCGACAGCATGCTCGTCGTGGTCGGCGTGACGGCCGAGGTGAAGGCGTCAGTGCGGATGTCCCTGGTGGCCCGCGCCGGGGTGGCGCCCAGGTAGAGGGCCTGCTCGACTTCGCTGCGGCGGTCCCGCATTCCGTTCTGGATCCCGTTGAGGGCGAGGTTGACCCCGGTCATCGAGTTGCCGATGATCATTCCCGCTGTCGGGATGACGTAGCGCGGATCCCAGAATTGAGGGATCTGGACAATCCCGACAAGGAAGACGGCCAACGCGAGCACCGGCCCGACGGCCAAGGCCGCCGCCACCACCCACCGCTGTCGGGCGTTCATCCGACCCCGATGCTGGCCGTACACGGTGAAGATGCCGAAGCCGATCATGATGGCGAGCAGCAGCACCGTGATCGCCGGGTTCGGGTTGTCAAACACCCACGTCAGGACGAAACCGACCACGACGAGCTGGGCCGTCATCCGGACAGCCGCCCACAGCGTGCGTACGCCCTCCCGTTTCGTCAGGGCCTGGACGGCTGCCGCGATCACCACGACCACGAGGGCGGCCACGACGAGCCCCGAGATCGGGACTTCAACAAGACCCCCGTTCATGCCACGACCTCCGCCTCATGGTCCCGGATCGCGACACGGGCGTCCCCGATCTCCATCAGCCCTTCATCATGGGTCACCATCACCACGTCGCCCCCTGTCGCACGGATCCAGTCAACGACCCGGCGCACCAAGTCGCGCGCGCCCCGCGCATCCAGGGCCGCTGTCGGTTCGTCCAGGAGGTACACCTCCGGACCAGCCAACAGGACTCGCGCGAGCGCCACCCGCTGACGTTCCCCGCCCGAGAGGGTGGAGGCGTCCTCCGCGAGATCCTTGTCGAGACCCACGACCGCGAGGACTTCTCCCATGCGCTCGCGGTCCGGTGCGCCGCGCCCCTGGAGCACGCAGGCGATGGACAGCTCATCGGCGATCGTGCCCGGCCACAGGAATGGCTGCTGTGTCACCATCGTCACGCGCCGGCGCAGGAGCACCGGGTCCACGCGCGCGATGTCCTCGCCGCGGAAGCTGACCGTACCGCTGCTCGGAGCCTGCATGGCGCACGCGAGCCTCAGGAGCGTCGTCTTGCCTGCCCCCGACGGGCCGAAGATGACGGTGACACCCGGGGGGATCGCAAGGTCGGCGTGCAGGATCGCGCCTACTCGCACGTCATCGAAGTCGAAGAGGACGTCCCGAGAAGGTTGGCTCACCCGCCGATTGTAGGCAAATGCCCAGTCGTCGGGCGCCAGTGTCTCGTCGGGCGTCCGGGCGCCGCCTGTCGGGCGTCGCGGCGAGGTGCTGCGTCCCTCCCCGTCGGCGAGCCTCAACGCACTCCCAAGCGCATAGTACGCATGCCAGTCAGGCAGGATCTTTTCTCGTCACGAAGAGCCACGCCGGTGGGTCCACCAGCAATTCATTCGCTGAAGCCGTGAATTTCAGCGCAATCCAGAAAGCGCTCCTTTCATGCCCCAATGAATCGCCACTGCAGATTCGGCCGGAGACGCGAGAATCGGTTGGCGTAGCTTCTCTCCGCGACCAAAGAGTTTTCAAAATCACCATCGTCGCCGTTGAACTGTCGCGTCGACCGTGAGGTTACTGCCACACGGCACGCGCGCCTGTATCGCCGACGATCACGATCGCAACGAGCGCAAAGACTGCGATGACCGTCTGCACGATCGAGATCACGGTCGTCCACCGGCGAATGGTCTGCGGATTGGTGACGCGTGCTTGTGTGTGGCCTGGGCGCACAGTGGTGTAATTGTGAATCCACACCCATTGCACCCATGAGATGAGGAACAGCAGGAATCCTGCTGCCACGGCGAGATCAGCGATGCTGGTGTGGGCGGTGACGGCCGCTGTCTGCTCGACTTGTGTGGCCAGGGCCTCGCCCGATGCCGAGGTGAAGGCTGCCGCCACGAGTGTCAGGCTTGCAATGATCGGGAATGCGATACCGAGCCAATCACGCGTTCTCGTGTTCCACGCCGCCGCAATTGCGAGGAGCGCAACGATGGGGATCAGGACGACTGCCGCATGGACAAAAAGGGGGTGCATAGGAATTCCACCAAGCAACCACGTCATGGAACGCTCCTTCAGAGGAGAGGTGGCGAATCGTGGGAAGATCCGCGCGGCGCGGAGACCCGACCGCAGACGATATTCTGCTCTCCGTCGAAGTTTTGTGCAACCAAGGTCAGGCGGCTCTTCGCGATCCGGGGTGTAGCGGGGGGTTGAGTCTGGCTGGCGTGTCGGGGTGGGTGTGAGGGTCGGGGTCTTCCGATGATGGGAGTTCCTACGCTGCCCATCTGAAAGACCCCGACGTGTCCCACGCTACCTTTGCTGCCCCCGATCTGACCACGTTCGCCCGCCTGGATGACCTCGGCCTCGTGGTGGTGGGCCAGAGAGTCCTCCCGGATCGCTGCGAGGTGGCCTGCCGGGTGGTGGACGATGACCGGTGGTGTCGCGAGTGTGGGTGCGAAGGGATCCCCCGCGACACCGTGGTCCGTCGCCTCGCCCACGAGCCCTCGGGCTGGAGACCGGTGACACTGGTGGTGCGAGTGCGTCGCTACCGCTGTTCGGGGTGTGGGCGTGTGTGGAGGCAGGACACCACTGGGGCGGCCCAGCCGCGCTCGAAACTGTCCCGGGGCGGACTGCGTTGGGCCCGTGGCGGGCATCGTCGTCCAACACCTCACCGTCGCCCGGGTCGCTGAGGGTCTGGGCGTGTCCTGGGACTGCGCCAACACCTCCGTCCTGGAGGAGGGACGCAGGGTCCTCATCAACGATGAGCATCGCTTCGAGGGTGTGACCACGATCGGGGTGGACGAGCACGTGTGGCGGCACACGCGCAGGGGCGACAAGTTCGTCACCGTGATCATCGACCTCACCCCGCTGCGCGAGGGAAGGGGTCCTGCCAGGTTGTTGGACATGGTGGAGGGCCGCTCCAAGAAGGCCTTCAAGGAGTGGCTCAGCCAGCAAGACCCTGCGTGGCGCGACCGGATTGAGGTGGTCGCCATGGACGGCTTCACCGGGTTCAAGACCGCAGCGAAGGAAGAACTCCCCGACGCGGTGGAGGTCATGGATCCCTTCCACGTCGTCCAGCTCGCCGGCGATGCCCTGGACCACTGCCGCCAGCGCGTCCAGCAAGACACCACCGGACATCGAGGCCGGTCCGGGGACCCCCTGTACGGGGTGCGCAAGACCCTGCACACCGGGATGGATCTCCTCACAGACAAGCAACGCACCCGCCTGGAGGGCGTCTTCGCCCAGGACGCTCACGTCGGGGTGGAAGCCACCTGGGGCATCTACCAGAAGATCGTGGCCGCCTACCGCGATCCCGACCCCAAGGCCGGGCGAGCCCAGCTGGCCCACGTCATCGAGGTCATCAGCCGCGGCGTTCCCGCCGCCCTCGCTGAGATCATCACCCTGGGGCGCACCCTCAAGCGGCGCGCCACAGACGTCCTGGCCTACTTCGAGCGCCCCCACACCTCCAACGGCCCGACAGAAGCCCTCAATGGCCGACTGGAACACCTGCGCGGCTCAGCCTTGGGCTTCCGAAACCTGACGAACTACATTGCCCGCAGTCTCCTCGAGGCCGGAGGATTCAGACCCCAACTACACCCTCAATCGTGAAGAGCCGCACTGGCGGCGCGCTCGCCAGACACCGCAGCGACGGTGATCGCCCTAGTCGAGTCGCGGATGGCGGCGCTTGAGCAGACCGGACCCGCGGGCACCGATGCGTCCGGCCGCGGTCGGCTCGTCCAAGCCCTCGGCGAGATACCCGGCGAGTCCGCCATCAACCTGCTGCGCAGCCTGCTGGACGATCCGGACGCTGCGGTAGCGCGGACGGCGCGCTACCTGCTCGACGGCCGGCGATGACGACGTCTGCGTCGTGGGATCAGCCCAGCGCGGCGCCGCGGTCGAGGTAGGACGCCATCTCGGGCGCGGGAACCATGCCGCCGCCGGTCGCCCACGCGATGTGGGTGGCCTGCGCCAGCCGAGCGCTGTCGAGGTCGTGTTCCTCACGGTAGTGAGGATCGCTCAGTAGGCGCCAGGGTCCGGGCAGCCCGGCCGCTGCGGAAGGCTCGACGTCCAGGCCCTCGGCCTCGTGCAGCAACCAGATCAGCCGGAAAAGTTCGTCATCGGAGACTGTGTAGCAGCCGTCGATCAGGTGCTGCATCCGGCGACCGACGAATCCGGATGGGCGCCCGACGGCGAGGCCATCGGCGGCGGTCACGTTGTCGATCCCGAAATCGGCGACGCTGACCCGCTCGTGGGCGCCGGTGACCATGCCCAGCAGCATGCTCGGTGAGTGCGTCGGTTCGGCGAAGACGCAGTGCACGTCGTCCCCGAACAGGGTCTTCAACCCGAACGCCACGCCGCCGGGGCCGCCGCCGACACCGCAGGGCAGATAGACGAACAGCGGATGGTCGGCGTCCACCTGCACCTCGAGAGCCTGCAATTGACCCGCCAGCCGTCTGGCCGCGACGGCATAGCCGAGGAACAGCCGGGCAGAGTTCTCGTCGTCGATGAAATAGGTCAACGGATCGTCGAGGGCCTGCTGGCGTCCGGCCGCCACGGCCATCGAATAGTCGGCGTCGTATTCGATGACATTGACGCCATGGGAGCGGAGCAGATCCTTCTTCCACTGCCGGGCGTCTGCGGACATGTGCACGGTCACCCGGAAGCCGAGCTGGGCCGCCATGATGCCGATCGAGAGCCCGAGGTTCCCGGTCGATCCGACAGCGATGGTGTGGTGGCTGAAAAACTCGCGGGCCTGGGGGCTGTTGAGGGCGCGATAGTCGGCCCCGGGCGTCAGCAGTCCGGATTCGACAGCCAGCGATTCTGCGTGGGCGAGTACCTCGTAGATGCCGCCGCGGGCCTTGATCGAGCCGCTGATCGGCAGCACGCTGTCGAGCTTGGCGAATTGCTGACCGGGCAGGGTGAATCCGTATCTGTGGCCGAGGGCCTGCTGCATCCCGCTGATCGCCACCAACGGCGATTCGATGATTCCCGCGCTCGGTCGCGTCTGCGCAAAGACCTCGGCCAGATAGGGCGCGAACCGCTTCAGGCGGTCGGCTGCATCGTCGATGTCAACCGCAGTCAATCCGACCGCAGCCAACCCCTCGGCCGCCGGCAGCAAGGCAGGATTGAACCAGGTGGTCTCGCGGAGCCGGACCACATCGTCCAGCGGGGGACACTCCGTCAGCCAGTCGGACAGGCTTTTGCCCATGATCATTTGCGTCACTGCGTTTCTCCTCGCGTACAGAATTGTAGGTGAACGGTCATCGCCGACGAGAGGAACTTGCCATGCAGCGCATCATTCCCAACATCTGGTTCGACCGCAATGCAGCTGAGGCGGCCGACTTCTACACCGCTGTCTTCCCGGACGCCCGGGTGCTTGACACCCAGTACTACCCGACCGAGGGCCTGCCGGACTTTCAGGCGGGCCTGGCAGGCGAGGTGCTGACGGTTGATTTCGAACTCGCCGGATACCGGTTGACGGCGATCAATGCCGGCGCGGAGTTCACGGTCAATCCGTCGGTCTCCTTCATGGTGCTGTTCGATTCATCGCGTGATCCGCAGGCGCGGAGCCATCTGGACGAATTGTGGGCTGCGCTCGTGGAGGGCGGACGGGCGCTGATGCCCCTCCAGGCCTACGACTTCAGCCCGCACTTCGGCTGGATCGAGGACAAGTACTCGGTGAGCTGGCAGCTGATGCTGGCCGACGGGTCGGCCGGTCCAAGGCCGTTCATCGTGCCGAGCATCATGTTCGGGAGCAGCGTGCAGGGGCGGGCCAAGGAGGCGATCGACTACTACACGGGAGTTTTCGGCGGGACGATCGAGACGGCGACCTTCTATCCGGCTGGTGTATGCTGCTTCCAGCAGTGCTTACGGCAACCAGCCCATCATGCCCAAGCACGAGGAACAGGTGCCCCAGGTGCTCTCGCCCTACGCCGCCGCCAAACTGGCCGGCGAACTGTACTGCGAAGCATTCGCTGCCACCTACGGGCTGGAAACCGTGCGACTGCGGTACTTCAACGTCTTCGGTCCCCGCCAGGATCCCGACTGCCCGTACTCGGCCGTCATCCCGCTGTTTGCCCGTGCTCTGCTGAACGGCACGCAGCCCACCATTTTTGGCGATGGCGATCAGTCCCGCGATTTCACGTATGTGGACAACGTGGTTCATGCCAACCTGCTGGCCTCCGAGGCCACGGGGGTTTCCGGCCGGGTCTACAACGTGGCCTGCGGCGAATCCCTCAGTGTGATCGGCCTGCTCGAGGAAATCTGCCGCGTGCTCGATCGTCCCTGCCAGCCGAATTTTGCTCCGCCCCGCACGGGCGATGTGAAACATTCCTGGGCCGATATTTCCGCGGCCGTACGGGACCTCGGCTACACCCCTCAGGTTGAACTGTACGAGGGACTCCGGCGGACGCTGGAGTTCTATGTCAGCCGGTACCAGCCCTGCAGCGGGGAAGACTCTTCCCTGGACACTCCGGCCAGCTGAAGTTTCCTGAAAACACTGAATCCCCGGAACAGCGACTGATCAGCCCGGAACTGCCTGCCCGCGGTTCCCGCTGAACCCCGGCACCGGCATCCGACAGGAAAGCCGGTCCTGCTGCATCGCCCGCACTGCCGCACTGAAGGAAGCCAGACCGTGAGCCGCAATTCGAACAGGAAATCCGGCCGCAACCCGCTGGATGGTGCCAGTCCTGAACTGGCATCTCCCGCGATGCGGGGAGAAGTCGACCTCTTGTCGCTTGCACTCCGCTACCGCTGGGTACTCGGGCTGACGTTCCTGTCGGGCCTTGCGCTGGGGCAGCTGGCCTACATGAAACTCGGCCCGCGGTACGAAGCCGATTCCCGCATCCTCGTTTCGAGGAAGGTGGAAGTTCCCATCAAAGATGCGGAGACCGGCAGCTTCGGCGATCGGGCGGAGCATATTGCGCTGATCATGAGCCCGCTGATCGTGGGCAAGGCGGTAGAGAAGCACAACCTGGGCGAACTCCCCTCGCTGGCCGGCGAAGATGATCCCGAAGAGGAAATTCTCGACTGGCTCCGCGTGACGCGAACCGCCGGACGGGACCGCTCCTTCCTCAACGTGCTTGAAGTCCGGTATGAAAATCCCAGTGCTAAAGATGCCCGCGCTGTCTGCGAAGCCATCATCGATGCCTACAACGACTACCTTGCCGATACCCGCAAAGCCCACACGACCGAAGTGGTCGAACTGATCAGCCATGCCCGGGAAGACCTCGCCCGCCAGCTGCGGGAAAAGGAAGAGGAATACCTTGCCTTTCGGGACAGCTCGCCCATCATCTGGCGCACGGCTCCGGGAGCACAGGGACAGCCGGGCGATGTGACCAACGTGCACCGGGAACGCATTCTGGCCGTCGAGGAAGACCGCCGCAAAAACCTGATTCGTCAGGCAGAAATCGAAGCTCGGATCGACGTCCTGCAGGAAGCCATTTCCCAGGGAGAATCGCCCGAGCAGCTGGAGATTCTGGTTCGCGGATTTCTGCAGCGGGATACCGGTGCGGCCGAAACCTCGCAGTTTCAGGCCCTGCAGGAACAGGCTTCGCTGGATGCGCAGCTCGTGCCGCTGCTGCTGGAGGAAAGCCGTCTCCGCCGCAACCTCGGCCTCGAGCATCCCGATGTGCTGGAAGTTCGCCGCCGCGTGACCACACTGCTGGAATTCTACCGTCGCAAGGGAATCAGGCTGCCCCAGCTGGACGAATACGACACCACCTCCGCCGAGCAGCAGGAATTCAACTTCGGCTCGCTGTACATGAGGTATCTCCGGCAGGAGCTGGCCGAACTGCGGCACCGCTTTGAAGTGCTGGGACGTCTGTTCGATCAGGAGTCGAAACTCGCCAAAGACGCCACCCGGTATCAGCTGCGGGATCAGTCCCTCAACGATGAAATTCTGCGGATCAAGACGCTGTGGCAGGCGGTGGTCGATCGGTTCAATAAACTGAACCTGACCCGCGACACGGCCGGTTATTCCATGCAGCAGATTTCTCCCGTGAGAACATCCCTGGTCATCAAACGGCAGATCAAATTCCTGATTGCCGGCGGTGCCGTGCTCACCGTGATGGTCTTCGGGCTGCTGTATCTGCGGACATTGCAGGATACCGTCATCCACTCGGTGGAAGACATCCGCAACAGCCTCGAACTGCCCGTCCTGGGAGCCATTCCCGCTTTCGAGGGGGCGACCTCCGCGGAACTGGCCCGCAGCAGGTACCCCGCCGTTTCGCCCCAGCTGTGCTATCTGCATCGTCCGGGGTCCGGCGAGGCGGAAGCCTTCCGCAGCGTGCGGACGGCCCTCAGTGTCTGTGCAGCGGCCGATGATTCCCGAGTCATTCAGGTCAGCAGTCCGGTGCCTGGCGATGGCAAATCGACATTCGCTGCCAACCTGGCGGTGGCCCTGTCGCAGTCCGGCCGCAGGGTCCTGCTGATCGATGCCGACCTCCGCCGGCCCACCATTCAGCAGGTCTTCGGTCTGCGGGAGAACATCGGGCTGACGGAAATCCTGCACGGAGAAATCGACTGGCAGACAGCCCGGCAGGAAACCGTGATCGATGGTCTCAGTATCATCACCGCGGGAACATTGCCGGCTTCTCCGTCGGAACTGCTGGCTTCAGTCCGGTTTGAGCAGTTGCTGGCTGCGGCCCGCGCCGAGTTCGACATGGTGATTGTTGATACGCCGCCGCTGCTGGCTGTCAGTGATCCGTGTGTGGTGGCTCCGCAGGTCGATGGCCTGCTGCTGCTGCTGCGACTGCAGAAGAACAGCCGGGCCGAGGTACTGCGGGCCGCCGAACTGCTGGAAACGCATGGTGTGCATGTGCTGGGTGTGGTCGCCAACGATCTGGAACTGGGGGATACCAGTTCCTACTCCGGTCCTGGCGGTTATCTCTCGAATGAACCCGCGGCAGAACAACGTCCGACTCGGGAGCCGGTGGCGGCCGGGTCTGCCCTCCGTTCCCCGCAGGTACCGGTAGAGACTGTTTCCTCGCCTTCCTCGCGCACGGTCGCTGGTGGTTCCCCGCCGTCGCCTGCCGGCGGGATTGAACAGCGGCCCCCGCAGGACGTATAACCTCCGCTGAACGGGTTCAACTGCAGGCTGCCGCGAAAGCGGTGTCCTGCAGGCAGTTCTGCCCGCGCAGTGTCGTGCTCTCTGCCGAGGGGACCGGTACCAGAACGCAGGCAAGTGTCAGCGCCTCAGCTCCGCCCGCCCGGGTCGTGCGGTCAGCAGTCACCCTGCTGGTGGGCGAAATTGTTCCGCAGCCCAGCTGGAATGGAGTCATTATGTCCGGTGATCTGTCGCAATGGATGGCCGACCTCTCCGCCGAGTCGGCCGAGGTGCGGGCGACTGCCGCGGAACAGCTGTCGAAACTGGGCGAGGACGCCCGTGCCGCCGCCGTGCCTCTGTGCCGGGCTGCCGGCGACAGCGAGGAATCCGTCCGGGAGTGGTCCGTCGCGGCTCTGGAAGAGCTGGGGCCGCCATCCGCCGAAGATCTGCCCGCCCTGATCGAACTCCTGTCAGCCGAATCCTCCGACACGGTCTGGTGGTCGGTCACCCTGATTGGCCGGCTGGAGCAGGACGGGGCGGCTGCCGCCAGGGTTCTGGGAGACGTCCTGGGTTCCGCCGCAACGGCACAGGTCCGCCAGAAGGCCGCCTGGGCCCTGGGGCAGATCGGTCCGGCAGCTGCCGTGGCCATTCCCGCTCTGGAGCAGGCGGCTGCAGCGACCGATGACCCTCGACTGTCCCGCAACGCCTCGCGGGCACTGCAGGCGGTCCGCGGCGAATAGCCGCTTCCTGTCTGAGGGACAATTGCCGGCGGAATCAGAGGATTCTCTGCAGCATCTGGCCCAGGCGGCACGGATTTCCGGCTGGTTGCGACCGGTCGTCGGAGCGTGCTCGTTCATGAATTCGGCCCGCCTTCTCTGCTGGTTCGTTCATCAGACTTTCGGTACACCCGCGCACAATGGTAGGCTGGGCAAAGTCCCCGGTCGCTGACGGTCCAGCTGGCAGTCAGCACACCGCAGAATTGCAGTCTGCCAGGCAGTCAGCACTGGTTTCTGCAGGATATCTGCAGCAAAGTGCCGTGCACGCAGCTGGCATTTCCGCTGCCTGAAGGTGTTGACCAGGTGCATTGTCAGTTTCCGGGCGACAGACCGAACGACCTTCACTGCTGCTGAAGCCGCCGCTGGAGCAAACCTCCGCAGGTTTACACCAGCACCGCTTCAGCCTGCTGACCCGACCAATCCACGGGAGCATTCCATGCAGCTGCGCTCTGCCCTGTTTCTGTCGTTGTCGCTTCTGATTCTCGCTGCTGGAGATGTTTCCGCTCGGGCGGCCGAACCCGCCGCCGATCTCAGCACGGCCGAGTCACTGTTCAAAGCCGGCAAGTGGGAGCGGGCCCGCAAAGCCTACGAACCACTGCTGGACAGCCTCGAAGGCAATGCTCTTTCCAGAGCGCTGCGGAATATGGGTTACTGCCTGGAACGCGAAAACCGCAGTGAAGAGGCCCTGCCCCTGCTGCGGCGGGCGGCCGAAGTGCCGGGAATCGATCGCGAACAGATCTCCGCCGCGCTGCTCCGGCTGGGCTACACTCTGCGTACTGCCGATCGCGGCGAGGAAGGGATTAAAGTGCTGGAGCAGGTGGCCGACATGGAAGACGCTCCTTCCGGGCACCGGGGCGAAGCACTGCTGTACGCCGCCTGGGAGCACGGCACGCGCGACGAGACAGAGCAGGCCCTGGCCAAGTTTCGCCGGGTGAGCACGATTCCCGACGTGCATCAGAATCTGATCGCCACCGCCCAGCTGAGCATCGGCCGTACGCTGCAGAACATGGGCCGTTATCAGGACGCCATTGAAGCCTACAAAGTGATCGACACACTGCGGGTTGTCGCTTCCACCAATCGGGCCCGCTCCCGCATCTACCAGCTGGAATGCGAAGCCCTGCTGGAAGGCGATACGCCGTTCCATATTCGTCCGTATGTCAGCCAGGCGGGCACGGATACAGCCACGATCTACTGGGTGTCTCAGGGCGACATTCCCGCGGGTACGCTGGTGCTGGAAGATGGCAACGGGAAGACGACGCTGCAGCCGGAGGTCTCCCCTCTGAAAGGCACCATCTGTCATCTGCACAAGGTCGAGGCTCGCGGTCTGAAACCACATACCCGGTACCGTTACACAGTCACCAGCGGCGCGCGGGAAGAGAGCGGAACCTTCCGCACCGCACCCACGGGCGCGGCCCCGTTACGGTTCAGCGTGATTGGCGATACCCAGAGTTACAACCCGACGCTGCAGCCGCTGCTGGATGCCATGGCGGAGGAGAATTCTGACTTCATCCTGCATGTGGGTGATGTGACCGACAGAGGCAACCTGTGGGGTGAATGGAAGGGTTCGTTTTTTGATCCCGGACATTCTTATCTGCAGAAGTCCGTCTTCTGGCCGGCTTACGGCAATCACGATGGCGGCCCGTATTTCCCGCAGCTGTTTGGTGTGGAAAAAGCACTTTATTACAGCTTTGATTATGGCAATGTGCATGTCATTGCCCTAGACAGTTATGGTGCCGGCAGCGGGGGAGCCGGCCGCATTGCCCAGCGGGACTGGCTGCAGAAAGACCTCGAGCAGAATAAGAAGCAGTGGACTTTCGTTATTCTGCATGTGCCGATGGTTGCCACCCGCAGCAGCCTGAAATGGTTTGGTGCCGAAGATATGCTGCCGCTGCTCGAACAGCACGGAGTTGATATCGTGTTCTCCGGCCATCACCCCCACTACCGCAGATATCACCCGATCGGCAGTCACGGTGGAAAAGGCATTCTGCACATTACCAGTGGCGGTGGCGGTGGTCCGGTGGGCGGTTCCATGCCCAGCCCGGTGCTGGCCAGCGGGGTCGATATCAACCACTTCTGCACGGTGGATATCGACGGCGGATCGCTGACATTAACGGCCCGGGCTATTAACGGCGCCGTGATCGATCGCTTCGAACTGCACAAGGAGGGTGATATAACGACCGGCGGACCGCTGGAAACTGCGGCGGTCGAGACCAGTCAGGCGAAGCGGATTATCTCGCTGTATCAGGAACTGTTGACCGACCGCACACACGAACTGCTGCTGAATGCACCGGCAGAGCCGGCTGCCGGCCAGTCCGTCCAGCTGGTGCTGGATCTGGATCAGCTGCCCCGTGGCCCGCTCCGGACTGAGATGCTGCCGGAAGGGGCAGAACTGATCGTGGAGTCTTCCGCCGACAGCCCCTGGCAGGTAAAGCGGCAGACCCTGCCGTTCTCCAGCAGGCAGCTGTCGATCACCGCGACAGCTCCGGAAAAAATCAACATCTCCGGCCGCTCCGTTCAGCCGAATTTTCAGTTGCGGCTGCAGCTGAAAGCCGGCACCCGCGAATACGCCCCGGCAACCGTGACCACGCGCATCCTGCGTCCCGAATAAGACGAATGCTGCTGACGGTTGCACATCGAGTTGCCAATCACAGTACCCACTCGGGCCGGGGGAAATGACACGTATAACCGCCGGGGATTCGCTCCAGGTAGTCCTGGTGTTCGGGCTCGGCTTCCCAGAACTCGCTTGCCGGTTCCACCTGGGTAACGACTTTACCGGGCCAGCGGCCGGAGGCATTGACCGCGGCGATCGTTTCAATGGCGGTCTGCTGCTGTTCCTTGGTGGTGTAATAAATTGCCGAGCGATAGCTGGGCCCGCGATCATTCCCCTGACGGTCAACTGTCGTCGGATCGTGAATCTGAAAGAAGAATTCCAGCAGTCGGCGATAGCTGAGTTCGTTCGGGTCAAACAGAATCTCAATCGCTTCCGCATGAGTGCCGTGGTTGCGATAGGTCGCATGCTCCACATCACCACCGGAATAACCAACCCGTGTCGTCTTTACGCCGGGCAGCTTGCGAATCAGGTCCTGCATTCCCCAGAAGCAGCCACCAGCCAGTACCGCACGTTCCGTTGCTGCAGAGGTCATCTCGACTCCTGTACCAATGCCATACCGGCCTGTCGGTCCGGATAGAGGGATTTGTATCTGTGGTGGTTCTTCGGATGAAGAAACTGTATCGACTGTTCAGCGGCAGCGGTTCGCCACCGGCCTGATTTTACCGCTGGCGACGCGACCGAACCAGCCGGGTTTGATTCCGGCTGGCTCTCATGTGGTGGCACGCAGGGAACGTGCAGGCCGGTAATGGCCTGACGGATAGAAACTGACAGGGTCAGTGAATCAGGATGAAAGCTCTCAGGGAACCGTCCATTATGCAACCGGTAAGTAACTTCGTCCGTACGATGTTTTTAATGCTTCTGCTGACCGGAACCGTTCCGCCCGGTCTTGCCGGCGGGGCAGAGCCCACAGCACCGTCAGGCACTGGTGCCCCGGGAGTCACCAGTCTGACCAGTGCTTCCGTCAGGTACACCGTGTCGGAGCAGCCCTATGTGGTTCTGAGCCGGGGTGGTGTGCAGGCGGTGATTGTCGGCAATGCTGCGGTTGATGTCCCTGTGCTGCCGGGACATCGGGCCGGCTACAACGGGCTGGCTTCGTTCAGGCGGGAAGGGCAGCAGAAGAATCTGTTTGTGCCCACCTATGCGGGACTCAACTTCGAGCATATTCACGATGGCACGCTGGCCATTTCCCGCGAGAAGTTCGAACCACGCAAATCGCCGATGGAACTGCGACTGATCGACGAATTCACGGTCGAACTTTATCAGCCTCCCACCGCGAACTGGAAGCTGGAAAGCTGTGGTCGCTATCATCTGCTGGAAGACGGAGTGATGGAATATACATTCGAGTGTATTCCCCGAGCGCCCACGTTTCATAAAGGCCATATCGGCCTGTTCTGGGCCAGCTATATGAACAGCCCCGCCGATAAGACGATTTACTTTGTCGGTCGGCCGGTCGGGGCGCCGACGGATGAAAAATCCGGCTGGATTCGGGCGGAAACTCCCCGGCATGGCGTCAACAGTACGCATCCGCCCGCCGGGCCGCATCCCCGTATTCCGGTTGACCCCGACTTCCCGCTGACGCTGGTCAATCACCCCTCAAAATTCGAATGGACGGAGCCGTGGTATTACGGCATCAGCGAGGGCCACGCCTTTGTGCAGATGTTCCGGCGGCGGGATGGTATCTGGTTCGCGCAGTCTCCCACGGGCGGCGGGGCAACAAATCCGGCGTGGGACTTCCAGTGGTTTATTGAACAGTCGCGTCCCGGTCAGGCGGCTGGTTTTGTGATGCGGGCTGCGCTCATTCCCTTTGAGAACAGAGAGCAGCTCGAACGGGAGACCCGGCAGCACCGCGAGGCGCTTAACCCTCCGGAGTGAGCGGGACCGGGGCGCGTTCCCCGGCAGGATTTATCCTGCTGGAAGTCTGCTCCAGCGAAGTGATGGCAGCCAGAGCCACGTCGATGCCCGTGGCCCGGGAGAAGGCCCGCCAGCCGGGGACCGCGTTGACTTCAATCACATAGCAGCGGCCTTCCCGGTCGTACAGCAGATCGACCCCGGCAAACCGCACGCCCACGGCAGCGGCGGCCGCAATCGCGATGCAGTTTTCCTCGGCGGTGGCCGTTCGGGGTTCGGCCGTTCCGTGGCAGGCCACGTTCGTGCGGAAGTCTCCGCTGGCGGTGCGGGTAATCGCACCCAGCGGCTGGCCATCGAGAATCAGCACCCGCACATCGCTGCCCGCATGAGGGATGAACTGCTGCACGTACAGCAGCGACTGCGTGCGTTCCAGCGTGCGGAACGTGCGGAAGGCCAGCTCATAATCGCTGACACGCACAATCCCCCGGCCCTCCGAGCCAAAGACTGGTTTCACGACCACGTCGCCACCAAACTGGTCGAACGCGGCGAGGGCGGCCTCGGCGGTTTCGCAGGCAACCGTGGGCGGGACGGGCAGTCCGGCCTGTTTCAGCCGCATGGTCGTCAGGTATTTGTCGATCGCGCATTCCAGCGAACGCGGGGAATTCAGAATGCACACTCCCGCTTCCGCCAGGCTGTGCAGCACATCCATCCGGAACACAACCTGCTCGAGTGAACCGGGTGGCATGGCCCGCACAATCAACGCATCGAACTGGTCCAGCTGCAGTTCGCTTTCCGGAGGATTCTCCGTCGAGCAGGAGTGGCCGTTCGATTTCCGTTCCACAGCCAGTGAATGCTCGTCGGCCGGCAGGGCGGTGCGAACCCCCGCCTGTTCCGCTGAGATCCAGCCGGCCAGCCGGCGAAAATCCAGCCGGAACAGTTCGTGACCCCGCGCTGCCGCTGCCCGTCTCAGGTCGGCCACGTACCAGCTTCCGAGGTTACCCAGCACTCCAATTCGCACGGAATTCTTTCAGCTGCAGGAGAGGTGAATGTGCCGGAGCGGCTCAGGCCGGGGAAAGACCGAATGACACGGCCAGCAGATCTTCCCGCAGTTCCCCGAAGCGGAAGGTGTGGCCCGTCTCGATATTCTGAAAGATGACTTCGGCCGGGCTGAACAGGGCCGGGTCGATGGCATAGAAATCCCGCCCGGCTGCCTCGAAGATCTCCAGGAACGGTTTCCCGCTGGCCGGCGAGGCGCTGGAGGGCACCCTGCTCCCGGTTTCTTTGAGAGAGGTGTCGTCTCCGGTGACCCACAACACCACCGTTCCGCCATAGAGAATGGCATCGTTCGTGCGGCCAATGGCCGTCAGGTCGTTGTGTGCCACGGGGGGCAGCGGGGCGGTGCCGTATCCACTGACGATTCGGCTCAGGTCGAATTCCAGCTCGTGCAGCTGATGCAGGGCGGTTTCCACCGAGCGGGCCACCACCTGCACGGTGCCCGCCAGGCTGGCCGTTCGGGCCACCGCCAGCACGGTGGAAGCCGCGGGAACCCCGGTTTTCTCTGTCAGAAATTCGAAGACGCTTTCGTCGGGTAGTGCCGCGGCTTCCAGGACGCCCACGCAGTTGGCGGGAGATTCCTGGTAATTGAGCTGGCCGAACAGTTCTTCCGTCGCCGCTGCGGCCCGCATCGGCCCGGAACCCATGCCGAAAAACGAACCCCGCGCAATCTGCCAGCCCGCATACTGACTCAACAGGCAGGCCGGCAGCGGAGCATCGGTGGTCGTGGCGATCGCCGGCCACGTCCGACCGCCCAGCTGCCGCGACTCCAGCCGGACTTCTCCCAGCCCGGACAGGCACAGTTCCGCCAGCCGCAGTCCGGCCTTCAATCCCCCGCGGGCCTGTACTCCGAAATCCAGAATCTGCCCGCCCCCCGGCAGACTGACCGGGGCGATCCGCAGGTCTTCCGCCTGTTCGCGGAGGGCTGTCGCCAGTTCCCAGGCCCGGTCGTTCAGCCGGCAGTCCCGGGGGAAAGATTCATTGGCGGGGCGGTTGGAAGTCACTGCGGGTGTTTTCCTGGCTGCTGGCGGTGCGCGGGCGATGACCGGGGGAACCGGGTTTCGGGAAAATCCGCCGGGGCGGCCGGTCTGCGGATGCTGACAGTCTGCCGCTCGGGCAGCAGCAAGGCAAGCACGGCCCGGCTTCAGGTGGGCGGTGGGTGTGGCGGAGGCGGTCTGAACATCTCAAAGGCACGGCATGGTTTCGCGTGCGAACCGGCTCTGGATCCAGAGCCAGCGCCGAACCGGAGCAGTTGCCTGGCGGGTTGCATCGCTGGAACCGACGGGCTACCTTGGCTGAAGTACTCGGGAGCGAAGAATCTGAGCGCAGGACTCTTCGCGGAGAATCTCCGGGATGCGGTACAGTTGCTGATTTCGGCTGCATTGCCTGACTGTTGTTTTCCGCAGACTCGTAAGCTCCACACCGCAGTCTGCCCGCTCTGGCGGAAGGCTGGTGGTGGCTGCAACAGGCCCGAGACATCACCCCCCCCCCAGGTTCATGGGGTCCGTACTGAAATGAGTCCCGCAGGAGCGGCCCAGATTCCTGCCCGAACAGCCAGAGGAAGACCGATGCCACGTTTCCTTCGCGGTGGTCGCAGCAGTTTGTTGATGGTGCTCGCGGGGGTTCTGGTCTCTGCCAGTCTCGCGACCGGGGCTTCCGCCGGAGACTGGCCTCAGTTTCGCGGGCCGAATGCCAGCGGTGTCGCCGCCGATGCAACCAATCTGCCGGTGGAGTTCTCCGCGACCGAGAACGTGGCCTGGTCGAAAGAACTGGGCAAAGGCATTGCCTGCCCGGTGATTGCCGGGGGCCGCTGTTTCTCCACTGCGCTGGTGGGCGATCAGCTGTTCGGCATTTTCTGTTTTGATGCACTGACCGGCAAGGAGCTGTGGAAGAAAGAGCTCAAGACCGGCCCGCTGCCGGACATCATGCCGCCGAATGAACACGCCTCCTCCACACCGGTGAGTGACGGCGAGCGGGTGTATGTTTACTTCAGTACGCTGGGCATGCTGGCTTACGATGCTGCCACCGGCAAGGAACTGTGGACCAGCCCCATTCAGCAGCCGTTCTATCTGATGGGCTGGGGAGCGGCTCAGTCGCCGATTCTGTATCAGGACATGCTGATTTACAGTCAGGACGATGACCTCGATCCCTTTCTGACGGCCATCGACAAATACACCGGCAAGGTGCTCTGGCGGACGAAACGGCCGGAAATGCTGGGTGGTTATGCTACCCCGGTGATGTGTACGGCGAACGGTCGCACGGATCTGGTGGTGGCTGGTACGGGCAAAATGAAGGGCTACAACCCGGCCACGGGCGAGGAAATCTGGACGTGCAATTCCCTGCTCCGCACGATCATGACGACTCCCGTCGTGGTCGATGACCGCATCTTCATTTCCGTGCAGAGCTACGGAGATACCGCCCGCGTGCTGAAGTACGCTCTGCTGCAGTGGAAGGATACGAACCAGGACGGCAAGCTGGAGAAATCCGAGCTGGCGAAACAGTTCTGGACTAAATTCGACAAAGGCGACGGGGACGGCGATGGCTTCCTGGTCGACGACGAGATCGATGCCGCCTTCCAGGCTCCCACAAATATGGTGGGCGGAGGCAACATCATCCAGGCGATTCGCGGTGGCGGAACCGGGGATGTGACCGACACGCACCTGATCTGGAATCTGGATAACTCGGCTCCGTCGAACATCTCTTCACCGCTGGCTGTGAACGGTCAGCTGTTCCTGGTGAAGAAGGGCGGGATTTCGGCCTCCTTCAGCACCGAGGACGGCAGCGAGGTCTGGGATCGCAGGCGGATTCGCAACCTGGGCAATTACTATGCTTCGCCTATTGCCGGAGACGGCAAGATTTATGTGGCCGGCGAGAACGGATTTGTGGTGGTGCTGCAGCAGGGCGACAAGCCGAAAATCCTCGCTCGCAACGATCTGCGGGACAGCATTGTCGCCACACCGGCCATCGCCGAGAACCGGCTGTATGTCCGGACGTTGAAGCATCTCTACTGCTTCAAGGCGGGCGACGGCGAACCGAAAGCAGCCGCTGCTGACAGCGCGGAGTAATTCCGCCGCCGACGAGCCATACCGCCGGTGAAGCGAAGAACCGGTCACACGGTGCTGTTCCGCATGGCTTTCTGCCGTGCCGTAATCGCTGTTGCTGGCGGTGCTCTGCGGGGCAGATTCATGCCCCGGCAGGGCGCGCTGTAACTCATGGGACAACAACCTGGCCATCCGGACCATACAGGTCACGAGGAAGTTCTCATCATGCTGAATTCTGCCTGGTCATTCCTCCACAGAACCAGTAAGGCACGGTTTGCCGCCCTGGTGGTTCCGGCTTTTCTGCTGGTCTGCAGTGGCATCGCAGCCACTTCCTCGTCGGCTGCCGACCCAGCCGGTAAGGCCGCCGAACAGAAGGCAGCCGGTGGTCAGCAGGCCGCTGGTGGCGAACCCATCCATCTGGTGATCGGCACGCCCCAGGGTCCTACGGAACAGCTGGCAGCCAGCGAAGCCGAGTCGCTGCTGAAGCATCTGTTCAAAGTGCCGGTCAACACCTCGGCCAGTGTGCCAGAAAAATCGAGCCGCCTGGTTGTCGTTGGAACAGCGGCTGCCAACCCGGGCGTCAAGAGCCTGCTGGGTGACCGCTTCCCCGAGGATCCTGGCAGCCAGACGATCATTCTCCGCAGTTTCTCGGACAGCAGCCACAGCGGCGTGGTCGTGAGCGGTGGCAGTCCGGCTGCCGTGCTGTGGGCCGTGTACGAGCTGGGGCACCACTTCGGCGTACGGTGGCTGCCACGGGAAGACATGTACCCGGTGGGCGAAGTGGCCCTGAAGCTGGATGGTATCGACCGTGTGGAATCCCCCGCCGCGGAAGTTCGCGGATGGGAACTGCTGGGGACTTCGGCACTGGGGACCACTGCCTGGAGCCTGGATCAGCACCGGCTGCTGCTGGGGCAGCTGGCCAAACTGCGGTGCAATCACGTTGTGCTGACTGTTACGGACAGCCAGCCGTTCCTGGATTACGAATTCCTCGGGCAGCACAAGAAAACCACGGGGCTGTTCGGCGGAAAGAATTATTCGCTGGAAGGCGATTCTCCCGGACGGACCGCTTTTCCCGACGAGCGGCGACTGCTCAATCCGGATCTTCCGCCCACGAAAGATTCCGCGGCGGCTCTGGCTGCCGGTCATAAATTTCTCAGTGGTCTGGTGCAGCAGGCTCACCTGCTGGGAATGACGGTCGAGCTGTCCATTCCGCTGGGGCACCTGCCGCAGGAGTTCCGGGGCGTGCTGTATCAGGCCGCACCGAAGGAACATGCCCGTCTGCTGCGGACGCGGCTGGAAGCCGCAGTGGCTGCCTGCCCGGAGATCGACGGACTGGCGGTCCGCCTGCCGGAGAACGGAACCGCCCGCAGCCAGCTGAAGCAGCTGGGGGTGCTCAAGTTGGCGCTGAGTGAGGGAGACGCGCTGCAGAAAAAGGATGGCACCCCCCTGCCGTTAACGGTGCAGCATCCGCACCCGGCGCTGTTGCCCCACCTGCGGGACAACCTGCCGGCTGGAGCAGCGATCTCTGTGCTGGCGGGAGCCCCTTCCGGAACCGAGGCCGATGCCACGGAGGCGGTGGAAAGCTTCACTCCGGACGGGATTGCGGCCCGGATGACTCTGCCGGTGGCTGGTCCCACATTCGGGATGCTGTCGCAGTTTCCCGGAGCGGAGTTTGAATCGCTCGTGGTGCGGACCAGTGGAAAGCAGTGGCGGGGTTTTGTCGCCAGCTGCTGGATGATTGGCGAAATCGATCTGCCGGTGCTGTGGATGTTCCGCACGGGGTTCACGCCAGGTCAGACTCTCAAGGAAGCCCACGAGGATCTGTTTCAGTCGCTGACGATTAACCCGGCTGCCACCGATCGGCTGTGGAAGGGCTTTCAGCACATCCGCAGTGGCGAAGAGCTGCTGGCTGGCAGTGTGCCCGCACTGACGGTGCCGCAGGCGGCGGGAGCTGCGACCGGGCTGATCGAGCAGTATTTCCAGCCGCGGGAACAGCCGGCCGACTGGGAAGAAGCCGGCAAGGAGTACAACGCGGCCTTTGTGGAGATGTACCGGGCCCGGGGCCCCTCGCATCTGCGGTCGAAGCAGTTTCTGTTCTACTATGCTAAGCGCAGCGAATTCGTGGTGTCCTGGCTGGCCGGAGCGGAAGCCCTGCGGAAAGCGGCCGAAGCCCGGAAAGCGGATGATCTGGACACTGCTATCGAGCAGGTGGATACCGCCATCGAATCCTTCTATAACGCGCTGGATACTCTGGGTGATGTCGCCCGCACTGCCACCGACCGGGCACAGATTGCCGTCCTCAATGCCGAGCTGTTCCGCCCGTTAATGGCTCTCTCCGATAGACTTCTGGAAGCAGCAGATCAGTGACAGAACCTCATGTTTTCCTGAATGGTCAGCACATTGCCGCGTCGGCAGCGCATCTGAAGATCTACGATGCCGGCGTGGTGCTGGGAGCCACCGTCACCGAGATGGTGCGGACTTTCGGGCGGTCGATGTACCGCCTGGACGATCATCTGGCCCGGCTGGAGCGGTCACTGAAGTATGTGCGGTTTGACATCGGTCAGACGATGGATGAGCTGGCCCGTGAGGTGACGGCCCTGGTCGAACACAATGCGGGCCTGCTGCCCCATCCGGATGACGAACTGGGACTGGTCGTGTTCGTGACGGCTGGCGAATACCCGACGTACGCCGGCAGTGCGGGAGCTTCCGGAGACAACCGGCCGACAGTCTGCGCCCACACATTCCCCCTGCCCTGGGAGTTGTGGGCCGGCAAGCTGGACTGCGGCCAGCATGTGGTCACTCCGTCAATCCGCCATGTTCCGCCGCAGTGCTTCGATCCGAAAATGAAGTACCGCAGCCGGATGCACTATTACCTTGCCGATCAGGAAGCAAAAGTGGCCGATCCCGGGGCCATTGCGCTGCTGCTCGATCTGGACGGGAACGTGACGGAAACCGGCGGGGCCAACTTCCTGATGGTGCAGAACGGCACGATTGTTTCGCCAACCCTGCGGAACACGCTGCCGGGCATCAGCCGGCAGACCGTCATCGAACTGGCTGCGGAGCTGGGGATTCCGTTCGTCGAGCGGGACTTTCAGGTGTTCGACGTGATCTCTGCCGACGAAGCCTTCACGGCCACCACGCCGTACTGCCTGATGCCGGTGACTCGCATTAATGGTCTGCCCATCGGCGACGGCCAGCCGGGGCCGATTCTGCGGCAGCTGCTGGAAGCCTGGGGCACGCGAGTGGGGCTGAATGTGTACGAGCAGATTCGTGCCGGGGCAATTCGCCGCCAGGAAGCGGCACTCGCCGGCGCTGCCAGCTGAGTGGCTGTCCGGAGACGCTGGCCGCAGGTTGAGCAAAGCCGACGTTTCAACCTGCGGGCAGATCAGTTGTCGGCCGGGTACAGATCGCCCGACTCCAGCCAGTACCACACGGCCCGGCCTACTTTGACCATGCTCACTCCCGAGCAGTTGGCGGGAATATCCTGCATGGTGTGCCAGTAGGGGTAGTCGAAGTCGATCACATCGCAGGTGGGAATGCCGGCGATCGTATTGAGCGGAATGTGATCGTCGAGCACTTCGTGTTTCTCGCGGTACACGAATTCCCGCACGCCGGCCCGGCGTGCATTCCGCCACAGACTGCGCGTCAGCTCGGGGGCATGTCGCAGGCTGTTCTTCTCCATGTACAGCTCCAGCCGCTTGTCGGCCACCATGTCCAGCAGAATGCCGTAGGTGTATTCGAGGGAAGATTCCCGCTCGGTATAGGCTCTGGCGAAATGTTCGGAACCGAGGAAATACTTTCCCTGTTTCCCGTACACCAGTTCTTCCCCGTCGAACAGTACGAAGTCCACCCCCCAGGGTGAGTTCAGAATCGGCATGTGGTGGCCCAGTTCCATCATCAGGGCGACACCGCTGGCACCGTCGTTCGCACCGAGGAACAGCCCCCGTGGATTCTGACGGTCCATATCCGGGAAGGGGCGGGTGTCGTAATGGCAGGCCAGCAGCACCCGCCGCCGGGCATCGGGATTCCAGCTGACCAGCATGTTGTTCATTCGCACTGGTTCGCCAGTCAGCGGGTGGGCCACATCGAATGGCTGGAATGTCACCCGGGCACCCAGTTCGCGGAAATGCCGGGTGAGCAGTTCCTGCTGGCTGGTCATTCCAGCGGTGCCGCTGGTTCGCGAACCCAGCCGACAGATGCGGACCAGATAGCTGTAGGCGCGGTCGGCGTTGAACTCTGGAGTTTTGTCCGTGCCCCGCCGTCTCGCTTCCCGCGGCGCGGCGGTGGCTGCGCTGACGGTTTCACCAGCGGCTCCGGCATCCGGGGCAGCGGAGCGGGCGGACCACAGGGCGAACGCCACGGCAGTTCCGGCCAGAGTGATGGCCAGAGGCCGGGCGAAACGTAACAGCATGACGACTCCCGCGAAGACAGAACACCAGACAGAGACGACCGGACAGCCGGTTTTTGCCTCGGGTCACTGTATTTCTCTGCCGGAAATGTCGCAAGACGGGTCTCGCGGCCGGCAGGGGAAAACCGCCGGAGCAATTTCGCCCGGAGCCGTCTGCTTCACCCGTCTGCTTCACCCGTCAGCTTTGCCTGTCTGTTTCGCCCGCCGGCCGTGGCCGTCAGTCCGCGTCGTCCTCACCGTCGGGAGTCCGCCAGGAATGTCCGTTCCGCCGCAGCATTTCCTCCGCCGCTGCCGGTCCCCATGTGCCCGCCGGGTAGGGTTCCGGCTGGTGTGTGCTCTGTTCCCACTGCTCCAGAATGGGGGTGACGAATTCCCAGGCAGCTTCCAGTTCGTCGCTGCGGGTGAACAGCGTGCTGTCTCCCCGCATCACATCGAGCAGCAGTCGCTCGTAGGCTTCCGGCAGCGCCCGGCCGAACGTCGTATCGTAAGCGAAGTTCATGGTGACGGGGTGAATCTGGTACTGCATGCCGGGCCGTTTGGTCGAGCACGTCAGCGAGATGGCCTCTCCCGGCTGAATCCGAAAGACGAGGGTATTGGGCTGCGCGCCGACCAGGTCGCACATGTCGCCATCGCATTCCACCGTGGTAAACAGGTGCAGCGGGGGCAGTTTGAACTGAATCGCGATCTCCGTCACCCGTTCGGGCAGCCGCTTGCCGGTTCGCAGATAAAACGGCACCCCGGCCCACCGCCAGTTTTCCACCCGTACATCCATCGCGGCGAAGGTTTCGGTTCGCGAATCCGCGGGGACACGGTCTTCCTCGGTATAGCCCCGGGCGGTCCGGCCGTCGACTTCTCCCTTTGTGTACTGCCCGGCGACGGCCCATTCCTGCAGGCTGCCGGTGGAACCCGGTGCGAGCGACCGCAGCACCTTCATTTTTTCATCGCGGATTTCATTCGCCCGGAACAGGGACGGCGGTTCCATGGCAATCAGGCACAGCAGCTGCAGCACATGGTTCTGCATCACATCCCGCAGGGCGCCGGAACCATCGTAATACCCGCCACGGCCCCGCTCGATTCCCTGAGACTCCGCGACGGTAATCTGTACCTGCTCCACATGATTGCGATTCAGCAGCGGTTCAAAAATCGCATTGCCAAACCGGAACAGCAGAATGTTCTGGACCGTTTCCTTCCCGAGGTAATGGTCGATGCGGTAGATCTGATCTTCCCGCAGCAGGTCTCCCAGCCCGTTGGAGAGTTCCCGGGCGGAATCAAAGTCGGTGCCGAATGGTTTCTCGACCACCACCCGCAGCCAGTTTTCGTCGCTGGGCGCGGGAATCAGTCCGGCCGCATTCAGCGATTCGACAGAGGGCAGGAACAGGTCGGGAGCGACCGCCAGGTAAACCACCCGCCGTCCGTGTACACCACACTGCTCTTCGATCTGATTCAGCGATTTGCCCAGCCGGGTAAAGTCCTCGGCTTCCGTCAGATCGAGCCGGCGGTAAAACACGCGGCTGGCGAACTTCTGCCAGTCTTCTTCGGAGACGGTGCCGCAGCGGGAATTTTCCCGCACGGCCTCGGCCAGCTCATCCCGAAAGGATTCATCGGACTTGTCCCGACGGGCCACACCCACCACGGGGGCTCGGTCGGACAGGTATCCGTCTTTCCACAGCACGTACAGCGCGGGAATCAGCTTCCGGGCGGTCAGGTCGCCGGAAGCCCCGAAGATGACAATGGTTGCTTCTTCCGCCTGCGGATCCTCCGCCGGCACACGCTGCGTGATCTGACTGACATTCAACTGGGTGCTGGTCATGCTCGCTCCCTCAAATTCCGTCACTGGTTTGCCGGCCGGAGGTGATGTGTCACAGGACGGTTCTCTGCAGCGGCGCCGCCTGCTCCGTCAGACGGCTGGATCATTGTGCGAGCGGGCCTCTTCGTCAACTGATGGAACGTCTTCCGCTGTCTGCGGAGTGTGCTCCGGTGGGGAAGGCAGATCGGCTGGTGAAGGTTCTTCCACGGGGCCGTTCAGCCCGGCCGCCAGCAGCCATGACTCCACCCGCCCGGTGGAGGCGGCCGTCTGCTGCAGCAGGCCGGCCATGTGATGCAGGGTGCGCAGCACTTCGGCCATGGCAATCAGCGGGATTGCGCCGAAGACGAACAAACCGGCAGCGGCAGCCGCCACCTTCCATCCCTCGGAAAACTGCACGGAAACCGCCAGCAGGACCACCGAGCCCAGCACACTCAGCCAGGCAAACACGTCGCACACCCGCGAAAGGGCCTGCAGCATTTTCTGCTGTCCACCATGCATGGCTGACTGTCTCCCCTGTCCGTGAATGTCTGGAATTGGCCGGTGTCGCCACGGTCTGTCAGGTCGGCAGACTGGCGCTGGCTGTCGTTTCTCCGGGAACCATCCGGGAACTGTCATCCCGCCCGGATCATTCGCCCGCGGACTGTGCTGGCTGGCAGCGGCATCCACCGTGCCTGGCAGCACCTGGCCGGCGGACGGGTGTGCTTGCATCCTCGCAGGTGGAACTCTACAAGAAAACCGATGTGTGCGGGCGAATACACGCCCCACCCGCTTTTCAGGAAGCGGTCGGTTCGGTTTCTGCCCCGCATCATGTCAGAATGTCGCTCTGTCGTCCCACCCGCACCCCGTTTGTGTGCGGGCTGTCTCTGTGCGACTCCTGCCGCGGGCCAGACCGGTGTTCTGACCGCAGCCGGAAAAGTGCCGGACTCCCCTGCCAGCCTGATGACCAGATCTACCCTGCCGGAAGGTATGCTGCCCGATGTCCCACCCGCTGAACTGGAACAGTCGCTCTCTCACCCGCGGTTGGCAGAAAGGCGTGACCGCCTTCTACTACGGGCTGGGCCTGACAGAAGAGGATTTTGACCGGCCCCAGATTGGGATTGGTGTCCCGCTGCTGGAAGGCAATATCTGCAATGTGCACGCCTATGAACTGGGCAGCCTGGTCGCCGAAGGCTGCCGCGATGCCGGACTGATTGGCTTTCCCTTCGGAACACCGGGGGTCAGCGACAATATCACCCAGGGGCAGGAAGGCGGAAACGCCAGTCTGCCTTCCCGCAATATGATCGCCAGTGCCGCGGAATGCGTCGTCAGTGCGCACGGTTACGATGCGCTGGTGGGGCTGCACCACTGCGACAAGAACGGGCCCGGCTTTGCCATGGCGCTGGCCCGGCTGAACTTTCCCGGGCTGATTCTCAGTGGCGGCAGCATTCTGCCGGGCTGCCACAAGGGGGAAGACACGTCCATTCTCGACGTGTACGATTCGCAGGCCGCTGCGTCGGTCGGGGCGATGTCCACCGCGGAAGCCGACGAAATCCTGAGGACAGCCTGTCCCGGACCGGGGGGCTGTGGAATCGCGGCTTCCTTCAATACCTGGGGCATCTGCCTCGAAGCGATTGGCCTCAGCCTGGCCGCCAGCAGTTCCATTCCGGCTGTCTCGGACGAGAAGCGGGCCGAATGCCGGGCGGCGGGGCAGGCGGTGCGGCGGCTGCTGGAACTGAACCTTCGCCCGCGGGATATTCTCACAAAGGCCGCTTTCCGCAATGCGGCAGTTGCCATCGCCGCCGCAGGAGGTTCCACGAACGGAATTCTGCATCTGCTGGCGCTGGCCCGCGAGGCCGAGGTCGATTTCGGCCTGGCCGACATTCAGCCGATTCTGCGGGAAACTCCCGTGCTGTGCAGCTTCGCGCCCCGTGGCCGCCGCACGATGCACGACTTGCATAAGCTGGGCGGAACGCCCATTCTGCTGAAACATCTGCTGGATGCCGGGATGCTCGATGGCTCCTGCATGACGGTGGCCGGGGTCACCCTGGCTGAGACTCTGGCGGA
>JAGQPV010000069.1 GCA_020426545.1 Planctomycetaceae bacterium | reverse complement strand
CGATTCAAGGAAGGCCGTCACTTCCTCGGGTGTGGGCAGGGTACCGGTAGCATCGAGGAAGGCGCGGCGAATGAAGGTTGCATCGTCGCAGACGGGGGACGGCTCGATGCCCAGCTCGCGAAACTTGGCCGAAGCCAGCTCGTCGACAAAGTTCTGGTTCTGCCAGCCCTCCAGCGGGATGGAATCGGAATACGGCAGGGCGAAGGTGCAGATCTCCGCGTGGTCCTCGAATCGAACCATCACCGGAGCCTGCCCGCGGCCGAGCACTTTCACCAGGCCCAGTTCGCTCACGCTCAGCAGGGCTTCGTCCATCGAATCGTATCGGGCCAGAGCGGTCACGTCCCGTCGGGTGTCATCCGAGTAGCGGGCAATCACCTGCAGCTGCTGCGTTTCACCGGGAACAGCCACCCGCTCGGAGGGAGTGACTTCAATGCCGACGACTTTCGGACTCTTCGAGGAAGGACCGGGGGCTCCGGCGGTAATCCAGCTGACGAGCGCATTGTAGTCGACCGATCCCTTGCGAAGCCGGCGGCTGCCGCCGTGCGGCACCTCCATGGTGGGCTTTCGCAGCAGCAGGCTGTTTTCCGGTTCGAGGAAGTTGATTCGCCGCTGCTGCCGGTCGCGGACAATGGCCTCATGATCCTGCGAAGGCTGGAACGAAAATACGGACAGCTTGAACCCGCCCTTGCCGTACTGGCTGGAATGGCAGGCCCCCATGTTGCAGCCGTGCCGGCTGAGAATCGGCTGGACCGTCTGGTCGTAGCTGACGGTCGGCTCCGCCACGACGTTCTGCACCACGACGGGCACGGTTCGCGTGTGGCCCGCAGCGGTGACGGTGATGGTGGCCTCTCCATCGGCAATCGCGAGCAGCTCTCCCGTGGACGAGACCGTGACGATCTTCTCATCCGAAGAAGCCCAGACCGCGGTGCCCGTCAGATCGATGGAACGAGCGGTAATGGCTGCGGGATCGGCCTCCGCCGTCACCAGCAGCTGGGCACGGGAGAAGTTACCGTCCAGTTCCACCGAGGCCGGTCGGACCACAATCCCCGCGGTCTGCACCACGGGTGCGGCAGCAGCCGGAGAGGCCGGTTCGACTGTCTGAGGTTCTGCGGCCACCACGGCAGCCGACAGACCAGACAGCAGTACACCAGCAGCGGTTACGATGCTCAGCCGCTGCGCTCCGGCAGCCAGCCGCACAGCAGGCCGTGCGAGAGGCAGACAGGTGACGGCGTGCCACAGCGAGTGGAGACGCGAAATTCCGACGCTCGACGAAACCGGCATGTTCACTCGGAAAACTCCCGACAGGGGGTGATACAGGTCAAACGTCAGGCAGAGGCACCCGGGCCGCGACCGAATTCAGACTTCCTCAGAATTCAACGCAGGCAGGAACCTCGGGCGGGACTGAACCATCAGCCGGAGCAGCGACAGGGGCATGGCAACCGGCGGTATTGCAGTGATCCTGGCAGTGGCAGCAGCAGGCGGTGACAACAGCAGGCGGTGCAGTAGTCGTGGTGCAGCAGTGTTTCTTTCAGCGCAGCTCCGGCAGAAGGAAAAGGCGCAGCCAGTTGAGTTCCGGCGGTCCGTCTCAAACTGCAGTCCGGTATTCTGATGGCGGCTGCGGAACATGCCGCACGCTCTGGCAGAAGCTTTCACGAACCCGGCCAGCACCCGTGGCAGATTCAGCCTGTCCCTCGCAGCCCGCAGAAACCGCACCAGACAGTGAACTGTCAGATAGAGTCCCTCCGGCCCGGGCGACTGGCCGGAACAGCAATCCATCGAGAATATCTGATATCGATTATTGCCGATCCGAAAGCGGAATACCAGACTCTGCCGGCATTGCAGAGGACAGATTTCCGAGGGAAGCCTCGACTGGCCTGCACCAGCCGTGCAGCCCCTCCCGCAGCTTCAGGCCTCGCCCGCCGTTCCGCAGGTGGTTGAGTCTTGTCTGGGGGAACAGCAGATCTGTACAAATGCCGGGAGACCTGAATCAACGACCCCGGCTGCACCGGCTGGGTGCATTTCGCGGACAGGTCACTGGCTGAAATCCGTCGAACGTTGAGACCGCTGAACATGCTGCTGGTGTCTGTGCGGGCGGGAATGTACAATCCCGCAGTTTGCCAGCCGACAGTATTTTCTCCTCATTCACACCGAATACTGAGTTACAGATTTCGCCACTGGCAGAACTGTCCAGCTTGCCGAGCGCTCCCTCCTGCTGATCCCGCCTGACTGGCTCCCGCCAACCTCACGGAGATTTATGCACATGTCCCGAGAAGGTTTTACCCTGATCGAACTGCTGGTTGTCATTGCCATTATTGCAATTCTGATTGCGCTGCTGCTGCCGGCCGTCCAGCAGGCCCGGGAAGCGGCCCGCCGGTCTCAGTGCCGGAACAACCTGAAGCAGATCGGCCTCGCTCTGCACAACTACCACGATGCCCACAACGGTTTCCCGATGGGCAGCTGGTACTACATCACCCGGGGGTCCAGCTGGCGGTTCTCAATTCTGCCGTACCTCGATCAGGCGCCGCTGTATAATACGGCCACGTCCGGCTCGTTGAACTTCTACCCGGTGGGCAATGCAGCTCACGATCTGACCGACTACAACGCGGCGACTCTGCCGATGCTGAACCTCGTGCTGCCGGTGTATGCCTGCCCGTCCAGTTCCTCGGGCGATATCTACACCTACTCGTCGCACTTTGAGGGCAAGGGCACCCAGCAGATCAAGTATGTCGGCATCATGGGAGCCTACCCGGATCCGAACGCCCGCACCAACGTGTCGTACCTCAGCACGCATGGCGGTTATGCCACCAGTAACGGGGCGCTGCTGGTCGGTGAGAACACGAAATTCCGGGACTTCAGCGACGGAACCTCGAACACCATCATGGTGGGTGAGCAGTCCAGCAATTCCCGCAAGCCGCAGCTCTCGGCCTATCATTCGGGCTGGGGTGGCATGAGTGTCCTCGGTCCCATTTCCGCCTGGACTGCCGGTCAGGCTTATTTCGGTTCCGGCACAACCACCGTGTATCACTCGCCGAATCCCACCACCACCGGGACGGAAGCCAATTCGCCGTACGATTTCTGTACGCCGCTGTCGTCATTCCATGAGGGCGGCGTGCATGCCCTGCTGGCTGATGGCTCCACGCATTTCATCAGCAACAATATTAATCTGCAGCTGCTGCAGCAGCTCAGTGCCCGCGACGACGGAAAGGTGGTTGGCGAGTGGTGATTCACACTGCGGCCCGTTCAACAGGGGCTCTGTTTACCGGATTTCTGCTGGCTGGCTGCCTGCTGCTGGTTGCCGGGTGTTCGTCGGATGAAACCTTCCGCCCGCCCGCCAGCATTACCGGCCTGGTGACGCTGGACGGCCAGCCGCTGTCCAGCGGCAGCATCCAGTTCACGTCTCCCGATACGGGGGAAACGGCCAGTGCCAACATCGGCAGCGATGGACGCTACAAAGTCGAGTTTCCCGCTGCCGATATCGGTTCAGTGTACGATGTCACCATCGGTCCGACGGTGACGGAAAACGAAGACGCCACCGCCATGATGGAGGCCGGTCAGGAGCCGCCGCAGAGTCCGGCCCCGGCGAAATACCGGGACCGTTCCACCAGCGGTCTGACCTTCGCCATGAAGGCCGAGGGCGAGAATAATTACGACGTGAAGCTGGAGGACAGATAGAACCCTGTCCCCGGCCACTCCGCTTCCGGTGTGGCTGCCAGAGGTTTACTCGATACCGGCCCGGCCCCGCTGCCGCGGCCGGTATCTTCGTTTTCAGGCGGAAGCAGCCCGGAGTCGGCAGTCAGGATTTCTGCTTCAATTGCCGTGCCCGCCGGCTCTGCAGAACTTCCCTCTCTGGCAGGGAGGGATTGAGGGAGGGTCTCAACTGGCAGGTACCTGTCGGCCCGCCGGTTCCCTTCACTTCGAAACGGAAGGGTTCAGCCACACCGCGTGCGAACCGTAACAGGTCGTGTTGGTGGTTTCCGTCCGCAGTTCCAGAATCTTGATGCGGTTCAGCTTCACCTGCAGCATCTGAATCACGTTCCGTTTGTCGAACGGACCGGACCGCCACAGAACCCGGTTGTCTCCCAGAACCGTGAACACCACCGGGCCGGCCACACCTTCGTGGTGCTCGGCAATGCCCACCCCGGCCGTCAGCGATTTGTACTGGCCATCCAGCTGATAGAACACCGAGGCATGGCCGCTCTTCGGCGGGTGCAGCCCCAGGCCATCCCTGAACTCGATCTCATCCAGAATGATCTTCCGCTTGAAGCCGGTATCGCCATATTTCCCGAGGGGAAACTGCCCTTCTTTCACGTGCAGTTCTTCCATGTCGGTCAGGTACCGCAGCGTGCTTTCCGTGGCCAGCTCGTTCAGCTCCTTCCACTGCGGGTGATCTTTCCCTTTTCGCAGGGCATCACGCAGCCAGTGACTGGCCCGCAGACCGATTCCCGAGGCGTGGCGGGAGGACTTTTCCTCCTCGGCAATAGCCAGCCAGTCGCGGGCCAGCTGAATCTGCGCGGCTTCATCCGTCGGGTTCCGCAGGTCGGCAGCAGCCACGGCTCGAATGGCCTCATCGCTGCCTTTGGCCAGCAGGGGCAGGCCGGCTTCCCAGTTGCCCTTCAGAAAGGCCGTGAAGCGTCCCAGTTCGAGGTTCGCCTCCGGGTCTTCGGGGGTGATGGTCAGAATCTCCTCCACCCGGCCGATCTTCTTGTATTCCCGGGCCAGAGTCGGCAGATCGCCCCGCACCGTTTCCACCTGAAATCGAACGAAGTCATTTCCGGAACGTTTGGCCGACTGACTCGCCAGCGAAGCAAACTTCAGGGCCTGGGTGAAGTCGTTCGCGTTCATCGACTGCTCCGCCGCCGCCAGCGCGGTTTCAGCGATTTCGCGATGCTGCTGCGGTGCGATGGCCGCCCGCTGCTGCTGCAGCAGTTCCGAAAGATCGGGCGGTTCTTCGGACTGCGCCTGCGCCGGCAGACACGGCACGACGATCGTCATGATCAGAACGAGGGAAAAAGGGAAAAGGTCACGTCGTTCCGCTGCGCTGCGGTTCGCCATTCGTCACGCCTCCACTGTTCCTGACTTAAATCGGGGGACCGGCCCGCTGAAGTGCTGCCGCAAGAAAACTGGCATTATGTCCATATTGGCGAATGGTTGCGTACAGGTCCAGTCCGTTCAGGTTCTGATGAGGGGATTTCCCGTGACCAGCCACAGCCCGCTGAAGGAGACCAGGACAGCCGGCAGCAGCCCGCTGGCAACAGCTGCCGGCTGGCGCAAGCCGAGGAACCACCACAGCGGCCAGTTCTCGCCCGGCCCGTTCCGTGGTATCGTGCGGGCAGTCGCTGCCGCCCGTTCCGTTCGTCTCGACCTTCCGGGGATTCCACCATGCCGCGTTCGTCTGACATGCGTTCCCGCTGCGCCCTGCCAGCCTTCCTGCTGACGGTTGCTCTGTGCTCCACCTGGACTGCTCCCCGCAGCTGCGCGGCCGAGAAGCCGGCAGCGGAAACTCCCGCTGCGGCTGCCGACGGCTGGATCCCGCTGTTCAACGGCAAAAATCTCGATGGCTGGGTGCCGAAGATTACCGGCTACCCGCTGGGCGAGAACTTCGGCAACACATTCCGCGTGGAGGACGGCCTGCTGACCGTGGCGTACGACGGGTACGATCAGTTCGACCGCCGCTTCGGCCACCTGTTCTACAGGCAGCCGTTCTCAAACTACCGCCTGCGGATCGAGTATCGCTTCATTGGCGAGCAGGCCCCCGGCGGGCCGGGCTGGGCCCTGCGGAACAGCGGCGTGATGCTGCACGGGCAGACTCCGGAAAGCATGAAGCAGGACCAGGACTTCCCCGCTTCCATCGAGGTGCAGTTTCTCGGCGGCAGCGGGACGGGGGACCGTCCCACAGCAAACCTGTGTACCCCCGGCACGCACGTCGTGCTCGACGGCCAGCTGACGAAGCGGCACTGCACCAGTTCGACCTCAAAGACGTATCACGGCGATCAGTGGGTCACCGTGGAAGTGGAGGTCCGCGGCGGGAAGACCATCCGTCATCTGATGGAGGGGAAAGTCGTGCTGGAATACACCGAACCACAGCTCGACGACGGCACTCTGCTGACGGGCGGTTCCATCTCACTGCAGGCGGAAAGTCACCCCATTCAGTTCCGCCGGGTCGAACTGAAGAAGCTGCCGGCTGAAGAGGCCGAGTAAGCGAAACCCCGGCCGACCGGTCACATCATTCTGCTGTTGTCCACTCACTGAAGACCGCCATGCCTCATCTTGTCCTGCTGGGTGATTCGATTTTTGATAATGCTGCTTATGTTCCCGGCGGTTCTCCGCTGACGGACCAGCTGCAGGGCGTGCTGGGAGAAGACTGGCAGGTCACCATGCTGGCCATCGATGGAGCCGTGACCACTGACGTGGCGGACCAGCTGGCCCGGTTGCCGCAGGAAGCGACTCATCTGGCCCTCAGCGTGGGCGGGAACGATGCTTTGAGCTGTGCCCCGCTGATCCGCAATCCACCGGACACAACAGCCGCCCTGCTGACCGACCTGGCCGTGGTGCAGCATCAGTTTCACGTGGCTTACCGCAGCATGCTGCAGCAGGTGCGGAATACCCGACTGCCGACCATTGGCTGCACGGTGTACGATGCCGTCCCCGGGCTGACTGGCCAGGAACGGATGGGACTGTCGCTGTTCAACGATGTGATTCTGCGTGAGCTGATTCGGGCCGGCATGGCCGTGCTTGATCTGCGACTGCTGTGCGACGAACCACGGGACTATTCCGAGCTGTCGCCCATCGAACCTTCGGAAACAGGAGGCATGAAAATCGCCCGCGGCCTGCAGCGGATCCTGCTGGGCCATAATTTCGAACGGGCCGAAACAGTGGCCTACTGCTGAAGGACCGGGAGGCGGGTGGCCCGCCCGAATACAGGAAGAGGCATGGACTTCTTCAAGCCCCTCTCCAGAGGGAGAGGGGTTGGGGTGAGGGGCCTTTTTCCCAGAGCGATGAAATCTGACCACCGACGACGTGTGCCATGCCCGGAGCCGCGAAAGCGGGATGGGCATGCGGCGACCAGCTGCCAACAGAGCCGTTTAACAGAACATGCCTGCGCAGGCGTAGAGCATGCCACCCGTTCGCGGCGTGGCCTGCTCTTCCGTCCCTCCCTCGCAGGGAGGGACCACAGGGAGGGTCTCAGCATTCAGCCACCTGTCAGCGGAGGCGGTTGCACCATCCACTGCCTGGCCCCTCACCTCAATCCTCTCCCCACAGGGGAGAGGAAGAAGAATACGAGCGACTACCGTCCCACGGCGGCCACGGCTGGCAGGCCCGCCCGCCCGTGTCTTCAGTCACCTGAAGAGAGCGGTACAGCCTGCCCCTGCCGGGAGCGAATCATGGCCGACATCCGAAACCCGAAACTCCTGTGGTTCAAGGGCATTCTGTTCGGGGTGCTGGGCCTGTTGGCTGGTGGTCTGCTGCTGGCGGAAATGCCCACGGTTCGCTCGCTGCTGTTATTACTGCTGACGGTCTGGGCCTGCTGCCGGGCTTATTATTTCGCATTCTATGTGATCGAACACTACATCGATCCGACCTACCGCTTCGCCGGGCTGTGGTCCGTCGTGCGTTACCTGCTGCGAAAATAAGGAAGCCTCCCGCTCGAACCCCTCACCGGTCACCCTGACCACGCTCGGTCCAGTGCAGCTTGCCCGGTTCTCCTCCTTCGCATACGGTGGGCGGCGGGTTGACGGACAGTCGCTGACTGTCGGTCGGATCGTCAGGCACCTGGAGAAACGTGATGCTGCGCTCATCTCTGCCGTTTCTGGTCTGCTTCTCGCTGTTCGTTTCAGCCCGGGCCGCTGAACCACAGGTCCGCGACATCGGCGACCGGCTCGAGTTGTTTGTTGATCGGTTTCTGATCGAGCAGCTGGACGGCGCGCAGCTCAGGCTGCATTCTCCCCATGAGGCCGAAGTGGTCTGGAAGTACCAGCATCCGCGGGAAAGCCCGAAAGCGGCCTACTTCAGCGTGTTTCAGGATGGCGACGCATTCCGCCTGTTCTATCGGGCCAGTCCGCGGGATCAGCCGGATGTCATCTGCACGATGAACAGCCCGGATGGAATCCACTGGACGCGGCCGGAGCTGGGTCTGTTCGAGTTCCTCGGCTCGAAGAAGAACAACATCGTCTGGAACGACCCGCGGGGGCGGACGGTGCATATGTTCGCACCCTTTAAAGATCCCCAGCCCGATGTCCCGGATGACCAGCGCTATAAAGCCGTGGCCGGCAGCCCGATTCATGCCCTGGCCTCGGCCGATGGCATTCACTGGCGGTTCCTGACGGAGAAGCCGGTGCTGACGGGCAGTAATTTCGATTCGCTGAACGTTGCCTTCTGGGATGCCCTGCGAAAGCATTATGTGCTCTACTGCCGGCATCGGCTGGAAGGAGGCGTGCGTTACATCGCGATGGCCACTTCCACCGACTTTATTAACTGGAGCGAGCCGCAGCCGATCGACACAGGCGACGGGCCGGTCGAACACCTTTATACGAATGGCACACTGCCTTACTTTCGCGCCCCGCATATTTACATGTCAATGGCCAAGCGATTTATTCCGAATCGCAGCCGCGGGAACCAGGGTGTCTCCGACGCGGTGCTGATGTCGAGCCGGGATGGCCTGCATTTCGACCGCACGTTCCGCGAAGCCTGGATTCGCCCCGGGCAGGAAACCGATAACTGGCTGGCCCGCAGCAACATGCCGGCCTGGGGCATACTGCAGACGGGGCCGGAGGAAATCTCCGTGTATTACAGCCAGGGTTACGGCACCTACACCAGCCAGCTGCGGCGGGGCACATTACGCCTGGACGGGTTTGTCTCCGTCTCCGGTCCGTATGAGGGCGGCGAACTGCTGACCCGGCCGCTGAAGTTCAAAGGGTCGCAGCTCGTGCTGAACTATGCGACCTCGGCCGCCGGCAGTGTGCAGGTGGAAATTCAGGACATGGCCGGGAAACCCGTGCCTGGCTGGTCGCTCAGCGATGCCACGGAACTGTACGGCGATTCCACCGCCGAGCCGTACGCCTGGAAAACAGGGGAAGACGTCTCCGCACTGGAAGGAAAAACTGTCCGCCTGCGGTTCGTGCTGAAGGACGCCGACCTGTACTCGCTGCGGTTCGGGCCGTGAGTTGCCGCAGTCGCTGCCCGAAGATGATCAGCCGGACCACTGCCTGGCTGGCAGGCAGTATGTGTCACGGTCGCGAGCCCGCTATGAAAATACCCGGTCGCACCCCTGCGGGCACGACCGGGTGACGATTCATGGCTGATCATTCCGCGGCTGCGGGCTGTTCTACCGGGCAGGGTTTGACCTTATGGAGTAATCACCCTGTCGATCACATGAATTACTCCGTTGCTGGTGCCGATATCGGCCTTGATCACCGTCGCTTCGTCAATCATCACCTTGCCGTCCTGAACGTTGATGGTCACGTTACTGCCCTGAACCGTCTTTGCTGACTTCAGCTTGACCACGTCGGCCGCCATCACCTTACCCGGCACCACATGGTAAGTCAGGATGGCGATCAGCTGCTTCCTGTTCTCCGGCTTGAGCAGGCTCTCGACCGTTCCCTCGGGCAGCTTCGCAAAGGCTTCGTTGGTCGGTGCGAAGACCGTGAACGGTCCGTCACCCTTCAGGGTATCGACCAGTCCTGCTTTCTTCACAGCCGTCACGAGTGTTGTGAAGCTGCTGGAAGCGGCGGCTGTGTCCACGATGTCCAGCTTCTCGCCCGCTGCTGCGGTGCTGGCAGCCATCATCAACCCCATCAGGGCCATCGAAAACATTTTCATCTGGTGATCTCCTTCGATCTGATCCCGGTCCACATCGTTAACGCCAACGCTGGCAGAATTGTTAACCGGTCATTCGGATCGACCACCTTCTGTTGGAGTAATTCCTGAAAAATTCTCCACCCGTCCGGCGGGATACACGGTGCCTGTGCGTCCTGGAATACAACGGGCCTGCCTGAAAGACGGACTGCTTCACTGTGGTGCCGCGGATAGTCCGCACCCGGCCAATAAGGTGAGAGTGGACTTCACGGTTGGGGCGCCTACAACTGTGTGGGGGAAACAGCCGTTCCGCGGACGACCCGCCAGGCAGGCCATCACTGCTGTGGCGGGGTCCGCAGATTCTTCATCATCAGGAAGGCCCTGAGCAATGCAGGACCATCAGAGCAGGCCCGTGACGATTGTCTGTGGTGCGACCGGCAGTGTGGGAGGGGAACTGGTCGCCCGACTGGTGGCATGTGGCCATCACGTGGTGGCGGCCGGTCGCGACAGGGAGCGGCTGGAGCAGCTGGCGCTGGAGCATGAGCTGGAGACCTGCGAGATCGATGCCTCTCAGGCGGGCTCGATCGAGCAGTGCATTGCCGAGACCGCATCGCGTTTCGGTCATCTGACCGGGGTGGCGAACTGCATCGGTTCGATCCTGCTCAAGCCGGCCCACCGGACGACCGACGAGGAATTCATGGAGGTGCTCCAGACCAACCTCTGTTCGTCGTTTGCCGTCATCCGCGGGGCGGCGAGAGCCATGAGAAAAACTGGTGGCTCGGCGGTCCTGGTTTCCTCGGCGGCGGCCCGCCTCGGCATCACGGGCCACGAGGCGATTGCCGCAGCCAAGGCAGGTGTGGAGGGGCTGGCCCGGGCGGCGGCGGCCACTTATGCGGGGTCGGGCATCCGGGTGAATGCCGTGGCACCGGGGCTGGTGCGATCCGGGATGTCTGAAAAGATCTGGTCGAATCCGGGAGCGGCCCGGCAATCCGAGCAGATGCACGCCCTCGGCCGACTGGGTGAGCCGGCCGACGTGGCCTCCATGATCGCGTGGCTGCTGGATCCGGAGAACAGCTGGGTCACCGGCCAGGTGATCGGCGTCGATGGCGGCCTGGGCACCGTCCTGGCCCGGCCGGGGCAGGGCAGCGCTACCTGAATTCCGCAGCGGCGATTCCTGGCTTGCCACCTTCCGGGCGAAGGGGAATCCGGGTGGAAACACCCGGCTGGCAGCCTCCGCGAAGCAGTCAGACCGGCAAAGTCGAGGTGGGCGGAGGCGAACAGGGCCGCCCGCCGTATTCCCCGGTGTCGTGGAAACCCCGGTGGCTGTTGCCCCGAAGCGGCAGAATACGCCGCAGGCCATGAGCGAAACGTGACCCCACCGGGAGCGGGATCTCCGAGGAGACAGACCACAGGGCAGGGCGGTCCTTGCCCGTGCCGGGGGCGTTGAGTATGGTGATAGTGTGAACGGTCAGGCAGATTCCGGAGGCCTGGCCGGCCTCGATGGTTGCGCCGTCCCGGCAGAATATGCCTGCGGCTGCACCCGGCTGTCGGCTGGTTCGCCTGCCTGGCAGCACACCTGGCCTCTGCGGCCCCCGCAGCTGCCAGCATCCTCCGGCCGTGGCATCCCCCACCCTCCCACCGCGAGTGATCCTGATGAGACGACCTCTTCGACGCTTCCCGACTCGCCTGCTTCCCGCGCTGCTGTGCGCTGCCTGTCTGCTGCCTGTGCTGGCAGATTCGGCTGCAGCGGGCGATCCGCACCTGGCGGCTCCCATGGACTGGCCCCACTGGCGCGGTCCGGAGACCAACGGAATTTCGCGGGAGAAGAACCTGGTGACCTCGTGGTCGCCCGATGGCGAAAACCTGCTGTGGAAGCGGGAAGACCTCAGCACCCGGTCCACCCCCGTCGTGCTGAATGGCAAGCTGTATCTGCTGTGCCGCGATCAGCCCGGAACGGATCGCGAAGGCGAGAAAGTCGTCTGCGTCGATGCGGCCACCGGCGAAACGCTGTGGGAAAACGTGTTCAACGTGTTCCTCTCGGACGTGCCCGATACCCGCGTGGGCTGGTCCTGCGTGACGGGCGACACGGAAACCGGCGATGTGTACGCCCTCGGCGTGTGCGACCTGTTCCAGTGCATCGACGGAGAAACCGGCGAGACGAAGTGGTCGCACTCGCTGAGCGAAGAATACGGCATGCTCAGCACCTATGGCGGCCGGACCAACATGCCGCTGGTGCAGGGCGACCTGGTCATCATCAGCGGCATCATCATTGGCTGGGGCGAAATGGCCAAACCGGCCCATCGCTTCATTGCCTTTGATCGCCGCAACGGCCAGCCTGTCTGGTTCGAGCAGACCCGCCTGCTGCCGTACGACACCACTTACAGCTCTCCCGTGCCGACGGTCATCAACGGGCAGGAACTGATCGTCTTCGGCTCGGGCGATGGTGGAGTCCACGCCTTCCAGCCGCAGACGGGCAAAGCCGTCTGGAAGTACAATGTCAGCACCCGGGGCATCAATACCACCCCGGTCGTGGCCGATGGCCTGGTGATTGCCGGCCACAGCGAAGAGAACAACGATTCCCGCGAGATGGGAGCCCTGTTCGCGATTGATGCTTCCAAATCGGGCGATCTGTCGAAGACGGGCGAAGTCTGGCGGATCAAGGAAGCTTTTGTCGGCAAAAGTGCCCCGCTGTACATCGACGGGCGGATTTACGCCTGCGAAGATTCCGGCACCATGCTGATTGTCGAGGCGAAAACCGGCAAGGAAATCGCCCGTCAGAAGCTGGGCGGCCCGATGCGGAGCAGCCCGATCTACGCCGATGGCAAGATTTATCTCATCACCGAGAACGGTCGCTGGTGGGTGTTCGAGCCGACCGAGGACGGTGTGAAGACCATCAGCCGGGACCGCATGCGGATCGGCGAATCGCACGGCTCGCCAATTGTCTCGCACGGGCGGATTTATGTGCCCACCAGCGAGGCCCTGTACTGCATCGGCAAGGCCGATGTGACTCCCGAAGCCGACCCGCGGCCCGAATGGCCGAAAGCCACGCCCGTGGCCGACGATCCCAAACCGGCCCATGCCCAGGTGGTTCCCGTGGAATCGCTGCTGAAGCCGGGCGACCGGCAGCAGTTCTCCGTGCGGCTGTACAATGCCAACGGCCAGTATCTGCGGACGGAACCCAAAGCCAAGCTGACGCTGGATGGCCCCGGTCAGGTGGGGGCCGACCTGAAGTATTCGACTCCCTCCGGCATGACGGAACCGGCCGCTGTGATGGTGAGCGCGACCGTGGGCGATATCACGGGTTCGGCCCGTATCCGGGTGATTCCCGGTCTGCCGTGGTCCTACGGATTCGACGATGGCGAAGTGCCGGTGACGTGGGTGGGGGCCCGCTACCGCCACATCGGCCTGGATTATGATTTCTACACCTCGCTGAAGAAGCAGGAACCCCGTGCGGCCGGCATGTATATCGAAATGCAGACGGCCTTCACGAATGGTGCGCCGGACAAGGCGGTTATCGACGATACGAACCCCCGCCGGCGGCTGTGGACCAACCTGCTGATTTACTTCGGTCTGGACTCGGCCGACAGCAAGCCGAAAAATGTGGAAGATGCCCGCAAGGCGTTCGGCCCGGCCCTCGACATTCTGCAGAAGGAGAAGTTCCTGGCCTCGTGGGAGATTGGCGATGACGGCAAGGGCGGCATTCGCCTGACGGTCACCCGCGGCGAGCGGAAGGAAGTCGGCAATGGAGTGATCTGCAAGATCCGCACCATTCCGCTGGGCACCAAGAGCCAGGGCTGGATGGGCCATACAGACCTGCATGACTACACCATCGAAGCGGACGTGATGGGGCTTTCCACGGATGGCAAGATGCCGGATATCGGTCTGATCGCCCAGCGTTACACGGCCGACATGATGGGCGCCAAGCAGGAACTGCAGGTGCGGACCTGGGCGGCCCAGCTTCGCATTGCGAAAGATGTGGACCTGGAATGGAAGCCGGAGACGTGGTACCGGCTCAAGCTGCAGACGTCCGTGGAAGACGGCAAGGCCATCGTCCGCAGTAAGGTCTGGCCGCGGGATGGGGAAGAGCCGGCCGAGTGGCAGGCGGAAACCACCGACCCGCAGCCGAACCTGAACGGCAGTCCGGGGCTGTTCGGCAATGCCCGCGACGGTGAAATTTTCTATGACAACCTGAAGGTGTACAGCAACTGATCGCCTGAATGATCTGACTGCCGGGTCTGTAGTCCCTGCTGCGTCCGTTCCGGCCAGGCATTGCCTGGCGGAGGACGCCAGGCTTCCCGGCAGTCTCCTGACCCTGCGAACGAAACCAACCCGTGACAGCCGCTGTGCCGAAGTGCACGAAGACGCTGTCGCCCAGTGCAAGGTGACCTGCTCTCATGAAACGAACAAGCCAGCTGATGCTGATGGCCGGCGGCCTGACGGCTGCCTGTGCCCTGCTGGTGGCAGCACTGCCCGCTGCCGATGGTGATCAGAAGGTGGATCCCACCGCTCAAGCGCTGGCGTCCGTCGCGAAAATGGAAGTCGGCAAGCTGGACTGGCCGATGTGGGGCGGCTGGCCGTCGCGGAATAACACGCCGCAGGGCGAGAACATTCCTGACGACTGGGACGTGAGCAGCGGCAAGAACATCCGCTGGGAAGCGAAGCTGGGCTCGCAGACCTACGGCAACCCGGTGGTGGCCAACGGCAAGGTGTATGTCGGCACGAATAACAACGCTGGTTGGCTGGAGCGGTATCCGGAAGCTGTCGACCTGGGCGCGCTGCTGTGCTTCGAGGAGAAGACCGGCAAATTCCTGTGGCAGCATTCCAGCCCCAAGCTGCCCACCGGCCGCGTGCACGACTGGCCGCTGCAGGGCATCTGCTGTTCTCCCTATGTGGACGGCAAGCGGGTGTGGTTTGTG